>CALAPX010000225.1 GCA_937888355.1 uncultured Spartobacteria bacterium | reverse complement strand
CCCTCCTAGGTTGGAAGGAATTCGAAATGGAGGTCATCCGTGACCATGCCGACAATTGCGTGGTCATTTGCTCAATCGAGAACCTCGACCCCATGGGTGTCCATACCGGTGATTCGATCACCGTTGCCCCGATCCAGACGCTCACCGACAAGGAATACCAGGCTATGCGCGATGCGAGCTTTGCTGTCATCCGCGCGATAGGAGTGGAGACTGGCGGATCCAATATCCAATTCGCCGTCAATCCGGCAAACGGCCGCATGATTGTGATCGAAATGAACCCGCGTGTCTCACGCAGTTCCGCCCTCGCCTCGAAGGCCACTGGGTTTCCAATTGCCAAGATCGCTGCCAAGCTCGCCGTGGGCTACAGGTTGGATGAACTCAAAAACGACATCACCCAAGTTACCCCCGCTTGCTTCGAACCCTCAATCGACTACGTCGTCACAAAAATTCCGCGTTTCACTTTTGAGAAATTTCCAAAGGCTGATCCAACACTGACCACGCAGATGAAAAGCGTTGGTGAAGCCATGGCTATCGGCCGTACCTTCAAAGAATCTCTCCAAAAGGCCCTCCGCTCTCTTGAAATCGGCCGGTTTGGTCTGGGAGCAGACGGCAAAGACCTCTCTCCCGATCTCGAAACGATTCAGAAAAAACTCCGAACTCCGCTTCCTGAACGCATTTTTTATATCCGTTACGGGTTCCTCGCTGGACTTACCGTGGAGGAAATCCATCAGCTTTCCTCGATCGACCGCTGGTTCCTTGAGCATATCCGCCTCATTGTTGAAGAGGAAAAGCGTATCGCCAGCCTCCCCTTCCCACTATCGACCGCCGACTTCCGCCGTGCGAAACGCTTTGGCTTTTCAGACCGCCAAATCGCCACTCTCACCACCACGACTGAACCTGAAGTTCGCAAGGCCCGTAAAGCGACAGGAATCGTGCCGACCTACCGCCTTGTGGATACCTGTGCCGCAGAGTTCGAGGCTGTCACTCCATATTACTACTCGACCTATGGAGATGAGGATGAGACCCGCCCAAGCGACAAAAAGAAGGTGATCATCCTTGGCGGTGGCCCCAACCGCATAGGCCAAGGCATCGAGTTTGACTATTGCTGTGTCCATGCCGCTTTCGCCCTCAAGGAACTCGGCTGGGAAACCATCATGGTGAACTCGAATCCCGAGACCGTCTCTACCGACTACGACACAAGCGACAAACTCTACTTCGAGCCTCTCACCCTTGAGGACGTGCTCAACATCTACGAGCGTGAAAATGCCGATGCTATCATCGTCCAATTCGGCGGCCAGACCCCGCTCAACCTTGCACAGGGTCTCGAGGCAAACGGATGCAACATCATCGGCACACAGCCCCGCAGCATCGAAATGGCCGAGGACCGCAAACACTTCGCTGCCATGCTCGACAAATTGGGCCTCAAGCAAACCCAAGGTGGCACCGCCACCAACGAGAAGGAGGCGGTGGATGTCGCTGCACGCATCGGCTACCCGGTTCTTGTACGCCCGTCCTTCGTTCTTGGAGGCCGTGCCATGGAGATCGTGCATGATGAAGTTGATCTCCGCCGGTACATCCGTACCGCTGTGGAAGCCAGCCCCGAACGCCCGGTTCTTGTAGACCGTTTCCTTGAAGACGCCACCGAGGTGGATGTCGATTGTATCTCCGATGGTGAAATCTGCGTCATCGGAGGCGTCATGGAACATATCGAACAAGCGGGCATTCACTCTGGCGACAGCGCATGCATGATCCCCAGTTTTTCGCTTTCTCCCCAAGTTCTAGAGACCATCAAAAGCGCCACAAAATCCATGGCGCTCGAACTGGAGGTGCGTGGCCTCATGAATGTGCAATTTGCCGTCAAGGAAGAGACTGTCTATATCCTTGAGGTGAACCCGCGCGCCTCACGCACTGCTCCCTTCGTCAGCAAGGCCACAGGTGTGCCTCTGGCCAAACTGGCGGCAAAGATCATGGCTGGAAAAACGCTCCGCGAACTTGGATTCACGGAAGAGGTAATTCCACCATATTATTCTGTCAAAGAAGCCGTCTTTCCATTCATCAAATTTCCGGGCATCGACATCATCCTCGGCCCCGAAATGCGCTCGACTGGCGAAGTCATGGGCATCGATGCCGATCCAGGTATTGCCTATGCGAAAAGCCAGATGTCCGCTCAGCCTGCGTTACCACTTTCAGGGGCAGTATTCGTGAGCGTAAAGGACTCGGACAAGCCATCCGCCCTCGAAGTTGCACGCGATCTGCATGCGCTCGGCTTTCAGGTCCATGCTTCGACAGGAACTGCAAAATACTTTGCAGAACAAGGCCTCAACGTCCCTGTCATGCTCAAAATCCGTGAAGGCCGTCCGAATGTCGTCGATTCGATCAAAAACGGGGAGGTCAAATTCATCCTCAACACCCCGAACGGTCAGGTTCCACGCGAGGACGAAGTAGCAATCCGCAGTGCTGCTGTTGCGGCACGCATTCCGACCATGACCACTCTTCGTGCCGCCCGCGCCTCGATCCAAGCCATCCGCGCCATGCAAAAGTCAGGCTATGGCGTCAAGAGCCTCCAAGAGTACCACGCGTAGACCTCTTCTGAAAAAGACGCAACGCTCTTTCGAGCAATAGAGCGCAAACCCAAAAACTTCACTAGACTGAGCGGCGGTTGGCTAGCAACCGACTCCACTGAGTCTACACGACCATGCCTGCTGCAACCGTTTCGTGTGTCCCGGGGTCTACCAGCACGAACGACCCTGTAGAGCGGTTGCGGCGATAGGAATCATGGAACAGCGGACTGGCTGAGCGCAGGGTGATCCGACCAATTTCATTCATTGCAAGTGAGGTCACGCCCTCTTTTTTGTGAAGGGTCTCGATATCCACTTGGTAGCGGAGCTCCTGCACGATCGCCTTGGCTTCCTTAGTCGTATGGCGCACCAAATATTTGCCACGGGGTTCCATCGGTTTCTGGGAAAACCAACAGACCATGGCTTCGATATCCTGACTCGAGACGGGCGGGTTGTTGGCTTTGACCAACATGTCGCCACGGGAAATATCGATCTCATTTTCCAGTGTCATCACGACTGACTGTGGAGGAAATGCCTCATTGAGTTCCTTCCCGCCAGGCATATAGATCTTCTTTACCTTTGTGGTGAAGCCTGAAGGAAGGACAGTGACTGCATCACCAGGCTTGAAGACACCTCCAGAGACCCTTCCCGCATAACCGCGAAAGTCATGCCACTCATTGGAGAGAGGACGAATAATCCACTGCACAGGAAACCTGGCATCAACGTGGTTTGATGTGCCGCCGGTGTAGACGGTTTCCAAATGGTAAAGCAGGGAAGACCCCTCATACCATGGCATGGCTGCGGATTTCTCCACAACGTTGTCTCCATTTAAGGCCGAAAGCGGGATAGCCGTGATGTCTGCAACATTGTCCAACCGCGAGGCGAATTCATGAAACTGAGCAACGATATTTTTGAACACATCTTCACTGAAATCCACAAGATCCATTTTATTCACTGCAAGGACCAAGTGCCTTATGCGGAGAAGATTCGAAACAAAGGAATGGCGCTTTGTTTGCTCGATCACTCCCTTGCGGGCATCGACTAAAATAATCGCCAGATCCGCCGTCGAGGCACCTGTGACCATGTTCCGCGTGTATTGGATATGTCCAGGTGTATCAGCAATAATGAACTTCCTGCGCGGTGTGGCGAAGTAGCGGTAGGCGACATCAATCGTGATCCCCTGCTCGCGCTCCGCTTTAAGACCATCGGTCAACAGGGCGAGATTTACCACCCCGTCTCCACGGCGGCGGGAGCTTTCCTCGACGGCCAGAAGTTGGTCTTCGAAAATGCTCTTAGAATCATAAAGCAGGCGGCCGATGAGAGTGGACTTGCCGTCATCGACGGACCCTGCTGTGGCAAAACGTAAAAGATCCATGATTTTTAAAAATTAGAAATACCCCTCGCGCTTGCGGTCTTCCATCGCGGTCTCCGAGCGCTTGTCGTCGGAGCGAGTGCCGCGCTCAGTCTGCCGTGCGGCAGCCACTTCGGCAATTACCTCGTCCAAATTCGATGCACTGGATTCAACCGCCCCGGTGCAGGTAATGTCTCCAATCGTGCGAAAACGTACAGTCAGGCGTTCGGCTTGTTCGGTATCAAGCATCGGCACAAAGTCCGAAACGGCAAGAAACGACCCGTTTCGCGAAAAGACGTCTCTTTCATGCGCGAAATACAGGGAGGGCAGCTCAATCTCCTCGCGCTTGATATACATCCACACATCCATTTCAGTAAAATTCGAGAGCGGGAAAACGCGGAAATGCTCACCAGGATGGTATTTTCCATTGAAGAGATTCCACAATTCCGGGCGCTGGTTTTTGGGATCCCATTGACCGAACTCATCACGGTGTGAAAAAAAACGCTCCTTGGCACGGGCCTTCTCCTCATCACGACGCCCACCACCCAGGCAGGCGTCATATTTCTGCTCCTCGATCGTGTCGAGCAGGGTCACTGTCTGAAGTTTGTTTCGCGAAGCGAAGGGGCCCTTCTCTTCTTTAACCCGGCCCTTCTCAATCGAGTCCTGAACGAGTCCCACCACCAACCGCGCTCCGATCTTCTCCACAAATGCATCACGATACTCAAGTGTCTCAGTGAAATTGTGCCCTGTATCGACGTGCAGGAGCGGAAAAGGAATTTTTGCCGGCCAGAACGCCTTTGCTGCCAAGTGGGCCATGACGATAGAATCCTTGCCGCCGGAAAATAGCAGGGCAGGGTTTTGAAATTGGGCAGCCGTTTCGCGAAGGATGTAAATTGCCTCCGCTTCCAGTTGGTCAAGATGGTCGAGTGAGTATTGTGGCATGTCTCAGAGTGTCGTGCTTTGCAAAATATCCTGTGCGATCAATTTAGTTTCCGCTTCCGGAATCGACGATCCGGCGGAGGTGATCCCGCAAAAGCAGGGCACATTCCTCAGCTGAAGACGCCTCCGTGTCAAGCGTGAGGCATCCATTTTCAGGCTCCTCAAAGCCGCTATCCTTTCCTGTGAACTGCTTCAGCGCACCGTCGCGCGCCTTCGCGTAGAGTCCCTTCGGATCCCTCTCCGCACATGTCTCAAATGCGGCGCGTACATAGATTTCGTGAAAATCCGAGCCAACAATCCCCCCGGCCAACTCGCGCAAAGCGCGGCGCGGCGTGATCACCGAGACAAGAACAATCACTCCCAAGCCGGCGAGGAGCTTCGCTGTTTCCGCAACACGTCTCACATTTTCAGCCCGGTCCTCGTCGGAGAATCCCAAGTTCGCATTCAAACCTGCCCGCAGATTATCGCCATCCAGAATCGCTGTGAAACGACCCTCATCGTGCAACGAGCGTTCGAGCAAATTCGCAATCGTCGATTTCCCAGAACCCGAAAGCCCATACATCCAAAGCACCACCCCGCGCTGCTTTAGCAACGCCTCTTTGTCGAGACGCCCCAAAAACCGCTTTGTTTCCGGGTGGATATTTCTGTTTTTAAGATTCTCGTCAGTCACGGAGACCACCCTCCCCGAATCCCCACAGACTGGAAACCCAAAACTTTTCCGATCCTCATTGGGTGACAATCGAAAAGGGAATAGATTTCAGTCGTGCGGTTTGCCTGGTGACAAAAAGCGTATTATTTTTCATCCAATGCGGCGACTCCTGGGAGAGTTTTTCCCTCAAGGAGCTCGAGGGAAGCACCACCTCCGGTGCTGCAGTGGGTGACCTTGTCGGCGACGCCGAATTTCTTAGCAGCAGTGGCCGTATCTCCACCCCCGACAATAGTGATGGCTCCCGATGCTGTAACTTGAGCGACCGCGGAAGCCATAGATTTGGTGCCCTCGGCAAATTTCTCGAATTCAAATACACCCGCCGGGCCGTTCCAGATGATAGTTTTTGCGCGAAGGATCGCATCGGAAAAGAGTTGTCGGGATTTTGGACCACAATCGAGTCCTTCGAGCCCATCCGGGATGCCAGTTGATTCATCCGCAGAGCCCGTGATGGCGTCAGGGGAAAACTGGTCTGCAGTGATAAAATCCACCGGGAGGTGGATTTTCACACCACGGGCAATGGCTTTTTCCATGAGTTCGTGAACGATTTTTGCGCCCTCGGAATCAAAGAGGCTGTTGCCAATCGGCATGTTATTAAGGACTTTTTTAAAGGTATAAGCCATGCCTCCGCCAATAATGATCTCGTCGGCGCTCTCGATCAGATTGCGAATAAGCGGGATTTTGTCGGCAATTTTCGCTCCGCCTAGGATCGCGAGGAGCGGCCGCTTTGGGGTGTCGAGTACAGCGGAAAAAGCATCAAGTTCCTTCTGCATGAGGAATCCGGCCACTTTTGGAAGGTCCACGCCAACGACAGACGAATGCGCACGGTGCGCAGTCCCAAAAGCATCTGAAACAAAGACATCACCGAGCTTCGTGAGGCTGGCGCGGAAGGCGGAGACATCAACCGGGGAGGCTTTGGTGGAAGAACCATCCTCGTTTTTGACTTTTCCTTCTTCTTCAATGTGGAACCGGAGGTTTTCGAGAAGTGTGACTTCACCGGGTTTCATCTGAGCGCAAGCGGTCTCGACTTCGAGGCCAACACAGTCATCCAAAAACTGGACGGGACGTCCAAGGAGTTCGGAAAGTTTTTCGGCAACGGGCTTGAGCGAGTATTTGGCCACACGCTGGCCGTTGGGTCGGCCAAGGTGACTCATCAGCACAACGCTGGCCCCTTGGTCGAGGGCGTACTGGATGGTAGGGATTGCGGCGACAATGCGCTGGGTGTTCGTGATCGCTCCAGTGGCCTTGTCCTGGGGAACATTGAAATCAACGCGAATGAGGACCCTTTTTCCCGAAATGGCGGTGTCTTTAATGGATTTTTTCATGGTTGGAGTGTGGTTCGTATTTTAAAAAAAATGACCACAGAGATTCCAAATTTCATAGAGGGAAATATTGCATCGCCTCCATGATTTTCGGCCTCTCTGTGGCCGGTATTTTAAGTTGCCTATTACTTCGAGATCACGCGTGCCATCTCGAGAACCTTGTTCGAGTAGCCCCACTCGTTGTCATACCAAGAAACAAGCTTCACGAAGGTCGGGTCGAGGGCAATGCCTGCTTCGGCATCAAAGACGGATGTTTGGGTCTCACCGCGGAAGTCGGTGCTGACGACTTTTTCGTCGGTGTAACCGAGGATGCCTTTCATAGGACCCTCCGATGCGGCCTTGATAGTGGCGCAGATTTCTTCATAGGAAGCTGGTTTGTCGAGTTCCACAGTAAGATCAACAACCGATACATCCGAAGTCGGCACACGGAATGCCATGCCTGTGAGTTTTTTGTTCAGTTCTGGAATGACCTTGCCCACGGCTTTTGCCGCGCCAGTGGACGAAGGGATGATATTTTCGAGAATACCGCGCCCCCCGCGCCAGTCCTTCATGCTTGGGCCGTCCACGGTTTTTTGTGTCGCGGTGGCGGCGTGAACGGTCGTCATGAGACCGCGCTTGATGCCAAAGGTGTCATTAATGACCTTCGCAAGAGGTGCGAGGCAATTCGTGGTGCAACTGGCATTGGAAATAATCGACTGACCGGCGTAAGTGGTATGGTTGACGCCGTAGACGAACATCGGCGTGTCGTCTTTCGAAGGAGCCGACATGATTACCTTCTTGGCCCCAGCCTTCAGATGAGCCTCAGCGGACGCCTTGTCCAAAAAGAGACCGGTGGATTCAACAACGATATCCGCATCAACCTCATCCCACTTGAGAGTGGATGGGTCTTTCACTGCGGTGAGACGGATCTTATTGCCATTGACGATAAGACTGCTGCCCTCGACCTTCACCTCGCCGTCGAAACGCCCGTGAACCGAATCGTATTTCAGCATGTATGCAAGATACTCGGGATCCAAAAGATCGTTGATCCCAACGATCTGTATGTCCTTGCTGAAATTCTTAACCGCTGCGCGGAAGACCATGCGTCCGATGCGCCCGAAACCATTGATGCCGATTTTAACCATAGAATTTATATTTGATATTAATTGCCTTGTTGAGACGCGCGCATTTAAGGGGCGCTGGAGTGGCCAGTCAATGCGGAAGCTGGGTAACGACCAGGTTACTTTCTTGATCCCGGAACAGCCATCAAGATACCGGCTTTGATCCAATCCTTCAATCCAGGGCGAGATTTGCCAGACTCAAAGTGTGGGGGTTCCTTCAGAATCCTCCCCTCCGATGCGGCTCTTAAATGCTCCAGTAGCTCCTCATAGGAAACAAAGCGGTCTGCAGGATCGGGAGCAACCATGCGATTGATGGTTTGAACCGTCGGAGCTGAAACGCCGGGTGCGACTTTTGCGAGATCCATTGGCATGGCCTTCTCGCGTTTCAGTTTTTCAAATGGTGGCCACATCTCATCAAGGGGCGGGATTTTTGAAATGGCATGAATCAAGGTCATGCCAAGACTATAGATGTCGCTGCGCAAATCCTCAGGGCGCTGATCAAGGCGCTCGGGAGCGATATAGTACGGGGTTCCCAGAACAGCATCCCCGTCGGACCCAGAACCGCCGAGCGCTGTAGCCAACCCGAAATCCACCAACTTCACAGTGCTCTCATCCATGAAGAGAATATTCGCTGGTTTGATATCGCGGTGAACAAGGCCTTTTCGCAAGGCAGCCTCCAAGCCTTCAGCCACATTGATTCCCACCCTCAGTGCCTGCTCTTCCGAAATTCCTTCCGCCTGGTGCATCCGATCGTGCAGGGATCCTCCTGGAATCAATTCCATTGCGACATAGAACTCTCCTTGGGACTGCCCGAAATCGTAGATTTTGATAATGTTTGGATGCTCCACCAATGCGGTCATCCGGGCTTCCTGAGCCAACTTTTCACTGTTTACCAGACCACCATTCTCGCCCAGAAGGAGGACTTTCAGAGCCACATTGCGACGAAGATATTTGTCACGGGCAAGATAAACAGTCCCCATCCCCCCCTCACCCAAAGTGTCCAGAATTTCATACTGGTTCCAAATGGAACGCGCCCAAATTGGAACGCCACACGCAGGACAACTCACCTCGACCAATGGCGACAAGCCGCTCATATCTAGCGGCGCCGAGCATATCGGACATTGTTCGATCACCATGGCAGGCTGTGCGGCATCAGAAGACACTCAAAAGCTCATAGTGTCCAATGCCCCAGCGAACAACCCAAAAGCTCATCACCAGCGGAGAATGATTTACCACACTCCCGAGACAGCATATCACCAATTGTAATGACACAACCCGATGACCACCCACTGAGATGCTTCACCGCCGCAGTGGAGGACTCCGACATGCGTTTGGACCGGTACCTCGGACGCGAGTGTCCGGATTATTCGCGTGTACGCCTTCAAGAGTTTATTAAATCCGGCCGTGTTATGGTGAATTCGACTCCAGCCAAACCCTCTTTACCTCTCCGTGAGGGAGATGTGATTGCTCTGGATATTCCCCTTGAGACCACGCCATCACCCCTTGCCGCTCAGGAAATCCCACTCGATATCCTTTTTGAGGATAACACACTGCTTGTCTTGAACAAACCGGCTGGGCTTGTGGTTCATCCAGGCGCGGGCAACCGTGAAGGCACCATGGCAAACGCCCTCCTGCACCATTGCCCTGGAATAGGAGTTGCGGGAGGGGTAGAGCGTCCAGGTATCGTTCATCGCCTCGACAAGGAGACCTCTGGGTGCATCGTGGCGGTCAAAACCGAGGCAGCCCATCTCGCCCTCTCAACACAGTTCGCCTCCCGTGAAGTCGAAAAAACCTATCTTGCGCTTGTCGATGGAGTCCTCCGTATGCCACACGGAAAAATCGATGCTCCCATTGGTCGTCATCCTGTCCACCGGCAAAAAATGGCCATTGTTGAACGTGGTCGGTCTGCACTCACCCGATACCGCCTGCGCGCTTCGCAGGAGGGGAAATCCCTCGTCGAGTGCCACCCCCTCACCGGCAGGACCCACCAGATACGCGTTCATTTGAAGCACCTCGGCCACCCAGTCACTGGGGATCCCGCCTATGGTCGCCGTGGTTCCCATACCCGCCATTTCCTTCACGCCTGGAAAATCACATTTACTCATCCGGCAACCGGGAAGCGCCTGTCATTCACCGCTTCACCGGGATCCGACTTTCCGGCTTGGGCGCTTGCTGCCTTGGACGAGTAACACGCGCGCCAATCGAACCTTTACAACCCTACTGGTGGGCAGGGATGCTCCCCGGCGCAATGACATCTCTGGACAGCCTGCAAAAACACTTCAGCCGCTATGCCATCCCCGGCCTCATCCGCTACGTCGTGGCGTTGAATGCCCTTGTTTTTATTCTTGTCACTCTTCTTCCTGAATACGCCGATGTTCTTTCCATCGACCGGAGTGCTATCCTCAACGGCGAACTCTGGAGACTCGTGAGTTGGATTTTCATCCCGAACACCATGAGTCCGTTCTGGGTCCTTTTTTATCTGATTTTTACTTGGTGGATCGGCGACAT
>CALAPX010000224.1 GCA_937888355.1 uncultured Spartobacteria bacterium | reverse complement strand
TAACGGCTATGGTGATGACGACCTTACTTGGTTAATAAAATAGGCCTGTTTTACAACAACAGTAGGGCCCTTCTCATTCTATGGGATGGAGCTTTAGGCGGCGGACTCTTTAAAAACAGACCCATGCTGCAATATCAATCCTCCTATACAGCAGCAGATATTACAATCTCGATGACAAATGGCATCGCGTTGGACGGTCCTTTAGCAAAAGCAAAAGAAGTCTTGGGAGAGAGATTTCAAGCCGGCGAATCATTCTATCAAATGACGTACCAGGAAGGAGAATCTCTCGTTACCATTCAATCCACCTGTCATATTCCAAACGGCATTTCCCACGAAGTTGCAAATAAAGACATCAAGAACTATTCGATTAACAGCATTCAAATCGACCCATTTGCAAAAGCGCAAGTGAGATCCCCCTCAGCCGGTTGCGGGATCCCCCAGAAGAAAATTTTTCCGGCACGGCAAAATCCTGAAAAGTTCAGCCCCACAGAAATGATTGCTGTCGAGGGCGGGACACTTTCTGAAAAGGCGAACCTGGCTGGGACGAAGGTTGAGTCATTCCAGATCGCCAAATACGAAGTGACCAATGCCGAGTGGATGAAAATCCAGTCCTACGCCCAAAAGCACGGCTACACTCTATCCTACCCAACATTCACAGACGAGCCGGAGCTGCCGATTGAAAGGTTGACCCGGCGCGAAGCCATGCTCTGGTGCAATGCAAAAAGTGAAAAAGAAGGACTCCAACCCGTTTACTGGATCGGGGGCCAAATTTATAAAACCGATGCCGAAGAGCCCGAGATGAACCTCGACGCCAATGGGTACCGGCTCCCCACTGAAGCCGAGTGGGAGTTTGCAGCCAGAGGCGGCATCCACACGAAAGGATATAAGTTTAGCGGAAGCAATGATATGAATGAAGTCGCGTGGAATGGCTCAACCGGGGAAAAATGGGCCCGCCCAGTAGGCACCAAAAAACCCAACGAGCTGGCCATCCATGACATGAGCGGCAATGTCTATGAATGGGTTTGGGATATTGATATTCCAACCTTCGGGATTCTGGGCGGGAGCTATATGGGGGGAGCAGATGATCTTGATTTAAATTACCGTAGCGCTGGCCCCCTCAGAAAATTTGCCAGAGAAACCGGCCGCGCGCGCTCCATCGGATTTAGGTTGGTTAGAAACACCCCCAGCGAAAACAAGCCTCCCCACCCCAATCTTCCAGCGCCAAAAATAGAGCCGCCCAAATCCGACAGCGAAAATTCTAAAAAGCAACAACCTGCGCCAATAATTCCACAAGAAACAACTTCTCATCAGCTTAATCTAAAAGACCTCATTGGAAATAAGCTCATCGATGCGGATGGGAGCCCTGTGGATCCTGCGATACTCAAAGACAAGTTTATCGGCATTTACTTTTCGGCCAAGTGGTGCGCTCCCTGCCGCAAATTCACCCCGAAATTGGTTGAATTCCGCAACCAAGTCCCCGATCAGTTCGAAGTCGTTTTCGCTAGTTCTGATCGTGATGAACCCTCCATGCTTGCCTACATGAAGGAAGCAGCCATGCCCTGGCCCGCCATTCCCTTTGGTTCAGAAAACAATGCGATAATGAACAACACATTTAAGACCAGAGGCATTCCTGCATTGATTGTGCTCCAGCCCAGCGGGTTGATCGTCTCCACAAATGCACGGGATGATGTGAGTTCGCTATCACCGGAGGACGCAATCAACAAGTGGAAAGCTGAGACGCCCTCGGCGGCGAAGCAAGCCGAACTTCTTAGATTGCCCTTATGGTTTAAAACACCCTCAGCTCCAGAAAATATATTGATCGATCCAGGTAAAAGCATCTTTGGCTGCGCCTATGGAGCTTCCGTTCAGGAGGTGATGGCGATATTAGGGTCTCCAACTTGTGAAACCAAATATCATTCCACCAAGGAGGCGCTATTCTATGGAAATGATTGTATTCTGTATTTCGACGAGGGAAAACTATGCGGCGTTTCAATCAACGATCATGAGTATCAGATAAGGAATATTATTTTAGGGGAAAAAGCCGAAGCATTCGCAAGCCCAGAACATTGGTCTTTTACAAATACCTATTCAGGGGGTTGGAAACTTTCAAATGGAATCCACCCAATGATGGAACACGAAAAAGCCAAAAATATAACTAAAGAGAATGACAACAAAAACGACAACTCATTCTATTTAAATAATCAGTCTATTTCATATAATACTATAAATAGGAAAGGTCATGCATACATCGACTCAATCAAAGTGCTCCCACCGTCTTTTACTGAATACAGAATGTCCTACAGTAAATCCACTACTGACTCGACATTCTTTTGGGCGAATCCATCAAAAAGCATCGCCGGCTGTCCACTAGGAGCAACAAAAAGCAAAATCATAAACGACATTGGCCCCCCAATCGGAACAATTACTTTTGGAGAAAATAATGAAGGGTTACTTTATGATAATGGGCATGCAATGCTATTACTTGTCGATGGGAAACTATCTGGAGGGGAATTTTATAGACAGTCTGTATCACATAATTTTGAACCCGCAAAAACAAAACATTCTTTTGAACTATCGAACGGAATTTACCTCGGGATGCCCCTCAATAAAACAAAAACTATCCTGGGCGACCAACTAGTATCGCAGTGGAAAACGTCTTACAATCAATTTAGAAAGATGAAATATATTGATGGTCAGTCATTGGTTACTATATCAAGCGAGCGGAATTGGGGGCGTAGTCGCAATAACAATAATCCAGATATAGATGCCTACGATATTGAAAGCATTCAAATTTCACCGATTTCAAACGCATTCAATTAATTTCTAAAATGGAAACAAATACCCTTGAAACACAGCACGGAAATAAAAGATCTAAAGAACCAATATTTAGCTCGTTAACTGCCTACTATTTTTATTTAATATTAGGGATTTGCGTCCCTTTTTTGTTTTTATTTTTGGGCATTTTTCTTATAACATTCTACAATGATTTTTTTAACTGGTATAACGCGCCTAAATACTATGATTCAGATTATCCAATTCAATATTTCTATTCGATTATTCCAGATATGGTAATAACAATGTCGGTGTTTTTCGTTTTAACATTTAGCATTGGGCACCTAACTACATGTTTTTTTAGTAAAAAAACCTCATGTATCAATTGGAAAAAACTTACGACTAACGGATATTCCCATGGGCTTTTATTTGTAATATTCATTTCCTTAAGCTTTACATTATCTGTTGGAATGAATGGAAATGCATCAGCTATCGGCATAGTCAAAAGCTTCGAATTTATTCTTTTTGCGCTATTAGCCTCTTTGTCGCCTCTGCTGCTTCTGTATTTAAACAGATCAATTGGTAAGAAAACATATGGTTCACAACGCGTCAATCGGGTCGTGCTTTACACAGTTTTCACTCTTGTAACGATCCTTTCGGTTGTTTGCTTTTATTTTTTGATTGATTTTCCAATTAGCATGAGGTTCATCGATGCT
>CALAPX010000223.1 GCA_937888355.1 uncultured Spartobacteria bacterium | reverse complement strand
GGATCTTAAGCCGCAGTTAAAATGCCACTGAAAGTCCCGAAGAACCTATGGCTGGGAGAACTACCAGAAACATTTCACCAACATGACCGCGAACTGGAAACAGGACTACCCTAACATCCAGCATTATTACATTTTCCAGATTTGGCCGAATTCCTGTCTGATGGGTGGCACCAAGCACAGCGACAAGCTGCGTGATGTGCAGCGGCTCCTGCCGCGCCTCTATTCCAACATGAGCATCATGTCCACCTTGGGCATCAAGCCGGAAGGTCCCTGCCATTATCCGCCCGCCGGTTACGCGGTCATGGCGCAGATGGTGGCACCCCAGGTGGAGCATTACAATTACGGCAGGACCTTCGACAAGTCCATCACCCCTCCCGACCTGCAAAAGGCCTCCTATTCCAGCGCTAACAAAGATGAAATCACCCTGGAGTTCGATCAACCCATCGTTTGGGATAATGCCCAGGCAAGCCAATTCCATTTGGATGGCCAAGACGGCCAGGTGGTGTCCGGTGAAGCGTCCGGCAATGTGCTCAAGCTCAAGCTGAAAGCTGCCAGCGAGGCGAAGGAAATCACCTATGTGACCGATAAGAATTGGGATTGGGGTAAGTTAATCATAGGTAAGAACGGCATCGCCGCCCTCACCTTCGCCGAGGTCAGTTTGAATCCCGAAGGCAAATAATCATGAAGCGAAAATCGTTACAGAAACAGTTCATGCCGGTCAGACGATCATCGCCACGACCATCTACAGGTCATTGACCGGCCATTCCCCTGCCGCCAATTGAGGAGAACTCCAACAGAACCACCATTTTAAAATGAATACATACAATCAGTCTATGAAAACGAAACGACAATCAACCACGGCCCTACTGGCGCTATGCCTCGGTGCAGCGACCATGACCCAAGCCGCAACTCTCACGCTGCGTCAAGACGAGGCCACGAATACGATATCCGTATACCGTGAAAATGTTGCCAAACCGATCTTAACGCAGAACACCAAGCCGGATATGCGGCCTTACCTGCATCCGATCGTGCCGCCGGACGGCAAGGGCATGCTAACGGAATACAGCCCCGGCCATCATCCGCATCAGACGGGTCTTTACTGGGGCTTTACCAGAGTCAATGGCCGGGACTATTTCCACAATCCCAGCAACGGTTATTGGCGCCGGATCTCCAGTAAGCCGGTCGTCGCCAAAGGCGAGTCAGTGAAGTGGTCCACGGTTTATCATCTTCTGGATGCCGCAGGTCAGCCGATCATGGCTGAGACACAGGTATGGACGATGCGGGACAGCGGCGACCGTTACTTGCTGGACCTCGAGTGGACGGGTGAAGGCCTGGTCGATGTCACAGTCGGAAAATATGATTACGGCGGCCTCTTTCTCCGCATGCCATGGCGCAACGGGATGGAGGGAGCTGCGATCAACAGCAACGGAAAGCGCAATGGCGAAGCCACTGGGCAGACCGCATCATGGGTGGATGTCGGTATCAAACTTGAGGGTCGCAGTGACCAGGCACACATTGCCATTTTTGACCACCCCAAGAACTCCGGCTAC
>CALAPX010000222.1 GCA_937888355.1 uncultured Spartobacteria bacterium | reverse complement strand
TGTTGCACAGCAGGTCACCCATCTTCCGGCAGGAGTTCATGGCCGATTGGTCACCAGTTAGTTGTGCCCAGGTGAGGAGACCGAGCAGATTGTATTTGTGCGACCACACATCCCACTCCGTCCAGCGTTTTATAAACTTGGGTTGTGGGGTTGTGCTCTTGGGTTGCTGGTTTTCGGCCACCGCGATTTGCTCATTCGACAAGTAGGTGCCCAAGTAGCCGTCGGCTTCCTGGCATTTAATCAATTCCGTCACCGCGCTGGCGATCTTGGCACGCAGCTTTTCATCGCCGCTGTTGGCCCAAGCCAGGCTGGCGGCATGAATCCACTTACCGATGTGCTCGCCGTCCCAGGTCATACAACCTGGACGCTTGCGGTACCCTTCCAGTAACCGGTCCACATCCACCGTCTCCAACAGACGCGTGTAGGTATTCGCGTGGATGCGGGCACCGAGCATGCTGTTAACATCAAGATGCACTCGGTCGGGGATCTGCATATCCTGGCTGTCTTTCACCACCGCCGGCACCACATAGGGCGCGGGAGTGATGGCGGCGATGGCACTGGGTGACAACACCATCGCGAATGGCAAAAGCATTGCCGGCACTGATAGATACTTTTTCATTACATCTAGTCTGTTCATTGGTGGTAATAATTATTTGGGATCGCTTATTCCGCCGCATCGACCACACAGCGGAAGCCGAGGGTGCCGGCGCGGTCCTTGCTCGGAGCCATGAGCAGCAGCTTGCCGTGGGTGTTCAGCTCAAGCTTGTTGGGGAAATACCAGACCGATCCCTGCGGTTTGAAGTAACTGCCACCACGGAGGATGCCGCCACGCGAATGCTCATCGTGGTATTCGTCGGTCCACTGCCAGACATTGCCCGCCATATCCATGACGCCGAACGGGCTGGCCCCTTTGGGAAAGGCATCCACATCAGTTGGCGGACGTAGCTCTTTGTTGTCCTTGCACTCTGGCGGAATCGCCTCGGGGTTCAGCTCGTTACCCCATGGATACTTACGTCCATCGGTCCCCTGCGCGGCGTAGTGCCACTCGGTTTCATGCGGCAGACGCTTGCCGGCCCAGGCGGCGTAGGCGCGGGCATCTTCCAAGGATACCCAAGTGACGGGTTTTTTGGCCCAGCCCTCCGGATAGGTGCCATCCTTCCAGTCTTTGAGGAAGTTATAGTCATCGCGCGGATGATATTTCGCCGCATCGACGAACTTCTTGAACTCCTCATTGGTCACCGGGTAGGTGTCGATGTAGAACGATTTCAGGGTAACGGGCTGACGATGGTAGCGACGTGGCGAGGACTCCCAAGGATACTGCACATCGGTGCCCACCTGGTTCCAGCCCTCGACCATCACACCTTCTACCTGAAACTCGAAGCTACCTCCGGGAATCCGGGTCATGCCTGCCGGTGCCGATTTCGCCGACTTCGTGGCCGCAATAGGCACCTGTTTCTGCGGAAGGAACTTCCATTCGTTAGAGAATTCAGCCAAGCGCTTGTTGGCGAGCTTACTCATTTTGGCCAGCAGCGTATTCAATTTCTGGTCCGGGGCGCCGTTGACTGCGAGCACGGAACCGAAGCCGTGTTCTTCGAGTTCAAAACTCAGTGTTGCCTCCTGACCCTCCAGCACGGGCTTGAGTTCAACACCGTGCCAAAGGTCGAAATAGCGGGTTCCGGGGGTGTAGGGCACGTGCAACTGCGGACCGTCAACTTGGTAGGTATTGCGGTTGATGATAGTCCAGATGGTTTGCTGCTCACCAGGAAAGCGGCTGGCATAAATACCCGTTTGCAACGTGGGTGTATGCGGTTCCCAATCCTTGCTTACCAGCAGGTCTGGATAGGCACGCATGATTGTCGCTGTTCGGCGCAGGCTTTCGCCATCGCGGGGGGTGATCCCATTCCAGATGCACCAGATGCTCTCCCAGGATTCGTAGCCGGTGCCATTAAAAAACGCGTGCTGGATATCCAAGTTACGTTCCCGTGTCCAGCGATCGCAGATATTGACCATATGCTTGCTCTCGAGCCATTTGTATTTGCTAACGATCGGGATATCCCTCCCGGGGGCAGCCATATGTCTTACATACCTGGTGCAATACTCACCATCCCGCCAGTAACCCCAGGTCATGTTGATCCAGGGCAGTTCTGCCTCCCCGGGTTTGACTCCACCTTCGGGCTGGAACGCCAAAATATGTCCCGTTTCATCGGAAGCCTTACGATAGTCTATAGGCATGCCCTGCATCGTGTCGCCGTTGACGCCGTCAGCGCCTATCGCCTTCATATCTCGCGCAATGGCTGCGGGGAGCGTCGCCCCTTCAGGGCGTGATCCCTTTTCCCACCAAGGCATAACGCCGAATATCACCTTCACACCACGTCGGTGGAAATCAGCCACCATTTGCTTCATCGCCGGAACCCCACCCGGCATGGCCCGGAACTGATCAAATTGGTTCGAGTTATCGATACCGATATTGGGATAGATGGCCCACACCAGCACCGCATCGATGCCGCCATAGCGTTTTTCCAGATCATCCAGGTAGCGATCCACCGTGTATTTGCCGGTCTCTACATTAAAGAAGTAGCGATCCTCCACCATCATCTGCGGCTGGACAAAGGCGCTCTGGCACCACTTGAGTTCCGGTCGGTCGTATTCCGTGCCGTAGTACTTGATTTCAGCCAACTTCAACTCACGCCACTTTTTCATGTCGGCGAGCCAGTTTTTAATGGCTTTATCATTCTGGCTAGGCCCCGGGATATGCTGTCTAGACATCTTGAGCTTGGTTTCCAATGCCTTGATTGGGCTTTCTGCCGCCTTGGCTTGAGTTGCTGGCGCAGTCGCAGTGGCAGGCGACTTTGGCAAGGCATTGACCCCACCGGCGATGGGCGCGGTGTATACGGCCAATCCAGCACTGGAGGAGATGGAACGTTCCGGGGCATCACCACTGGCAGGCCGCCCGATGACGCGCACGGAAAGGGCTTTCACTGGTTCTGCGAGAGTGCAGGAAAAACGAGCACTATTTTTGATGCCCTTATTGTCGGTTGCCGTAGTGGCGGGATAATCCGCCAACTCACCCACGGTGGTCCAAGGGCCGTCTTTCACGGCTTGTATCTGAACTTGGGGTTTCCCTGCCGAGGCAACAAACCAGCCACCGTCATGAAAAGCTGCGCCATGGGTGAAAACCACCCAGCCCACGGTGGAGGGTTTGGCAAGGGTGATGGCGTACCAATCCTGCTCCTGCTTGGTGGCATCGTAGGTGGAGATTAGCGTGCCTTGGATGAGCGAGCCTTTGACATTGCCGATGCGGGATTGGCTTTCGGCAACGGCGGGCAGCGGGCCGTCTGCGGCCCACGCTTGCGTTGCGCTCAACACGATTACCAAGCTTAATCCAAAAAGGCGGCTTTTCATTGTCTTCATTGTTCTCCTATTTTTGCGGGCTTAATTGTATTTAGCTTTTTTTCTATAGGCATTTTCATGCCATTCAGTTAGGCGTTGTCCTGGAGAAAGCGTTCGATTTCTTTGCGTCTGGGCGCGGAGGTCTGGGCACCGATCTTGGTCACCGAGAGCGCGGCGGCGGCGTTGGCGAACCGCACCGCGCCAACCAGTGCTTTGCCTTCAGCCAGCGCAACCGCGAGGGCACCGTTGAACGTGTCACCCGCGGCCGTCGTGTCTACGGCCTTCACTTTGAAGCCCGCCACGAGTTGATGGCCCGAAGCCTCTGCAATCAATGCGCCTCGCGAGCCGAGCGTCAGAATCACCGTCTTCACGCCGCGCGCGAGCAGTTTATCCGCGGCCTTGGCGGCGGTCCTGTCATTCGTGACCTTGATCCCGGTGAGCCATTCCGCCTCGGTTTCATTCGGCGTGAGGATCGAGACGAGCTTCAGCAAGGAGCTTGGGAGCGGCTGGGCTGGAGCCGGATTGAGGATGACGGGCACGCCGGCTTTCGCCGCGATCTCGGCGGCAGCTTGCACCGTTTCCAGCGGAGTTTCGAGTTGCACCACAAGAGCGGCAGCGGTGCGGATGGTTTTGGCGGCTTTTTTGACGTCGGCTGGGGCCTGTTTCCCGTTCGCCCCGCCCGCGACGGCGATGCTGTTTTCGCCGTCCTTAGCCACAAAGATGAGCGCCACACCCGAGGGGGCGGTTTTGTCGCGGACCACGTAGTCCACGCAAACGCCATTGCGCTGGAAACCAGCGACGGCCTGGTCGCCAAACATGTCCTTACCGAGACGTGCAACCAAGGTCACGTTGCCGCCTGCCAGAGCGGCGCTGACGGCTTGGTTGGCGCCTTTACCGCCGGCAGCGGTCAAAAATTTCCCGCCGAGGAGGGTTTCACCCGGCTTGGGGATGCGTGCAACTTGTATAATCATGTCGGTATTGGAACTACCGACGACAACGATGGAGCTTTTTTTCATGACGATTTAGAGCTTGGAAGCGATCAACACAGCGAGGCCGATGATGTAGAATAAGAACATGAAGCCGAGCAGCTTACCGGTTCCCTGCGGAGCCCCCTTAAATTCCTTCCAGATAAAAACACCCCAGAGTGCACCGACCATGGTCGCGCCTTGGCCCAGCCCGTAGGAAAGCGCCGGGCCGGCCGCGGTGCTGGCGATGATGCTGAAGCCCATCCCGGTATTCCAGATCATGCCGCCGAGGATGCCGATGAGGTGCAGGCGCAGGTTGCCCTTGGTAAAATAGTCACGGTAGGTCACCGGTTCGCCGCTAAACGGCTTCGCCATGGCGATGGTGTTCCAGATAAAATTCGAAGCGAGCAGTCCGGCGCTGAAGAGCACAATGGCTGTGTAAGGGCTCAGCTTGCTGGCTTCCAGCGCGTGCGTGACGCCGTCAATTTTGCCCATCGTCTGCGCGACAAAGCTGTAGAAAAACCCCATCAACACACCCGCCACGACGGAGAGGACGATTCCCTTCACCGGCGTCTTTTTACCCGCGCTGGCCAGTTTTTTGTAGGCCAACGCATCGAGCACCACAGCCACAACCACGGCCGCCACTCCTAGAGCGAGCATCGGCGCATTGCCTTCGGGCTTGGCCACGTAGGTGGTGATCACCCCCAGCACGAGGGCCAGGCCAACGCCGATCGGAAACGCCACCGCCATACCCGCGATATCAATCGCCGCCACGAGCAGGATGTTCGAGAGGTTGAAAATGACGCCGCCGAGGAAGGCCGATCCGAGCCATTTGCTATCGGCCTGATACAGGTCGGCCAGAAAGCCACGGCCGCCGCTGCCCGTGCTGCCCAAGGTGAAGGCGAGCAGTAGCGAGAGAAGGAAAACGCCGATGGCGTAATCCCAATAGAACAGCTGGAAGCGCCATTCCTTGCTGGCGAGTTTCTGGGTGTTAGCCCACGAGCCCCAGCAGAGCATGGTCACGATACACATGGCGACGGCCACGGGATAAGATTCTACGATTTGCATTTGGGTAGTTTATTGAGGGTTAATTGCTGAAAACTTGTAGTCCGCCGCAGGACTTTCGCGTAGGTGTTGTTGATCCACTCCCACGGCAGAGCGTAACAAAACTTGAAAAACAGCAGTGGGGGGCTGATTCCTCATTGGGCTAAGAGATTTCCTTC
>CALAPX010000221.1 GCA_937888355.1 uncultured Spartobacteria bacterium | reverse complement strand
CCTCCTACCACTCGCTGCATCCCTTATGACCAGCTGCTCTGGAATGCGTGAAACCAACAATCAGTTCACCACCCATGCCGGCTGTTTCCGATTCTTGGGTAATGCTATTCCTGAAGACGATCAGGCGAGCGCACGGGCATTGGTTCCAAATGGGCCTAATGTAAAAATCACCAGCATCCATTCGACTCCAGCTGATTGGACGTCAGTCCGCGGCATCATTGGAAACGTCATTGGTCTCCACAGCACCACAATTTCAGGAACCAAATAGTTCCAACAGCTAACCTAGCCCTTTGCGGCTGTTTCTCAAAACAGCGCAAAGGGCTTTTTTTTGCCCTCAGGAAATCTAGGAGTCAGTAAAAACCGTTAGAATTTCTTTATTTCATACTCCAAACAATTTTAAAATCTCCGGTGATTCCCGGCTTGCTAATAAGGCAATTATCATTCAGTTGTTTTGCCCTTTCAGTCACCCACCCCAAATAGCGGCTGAATGACAGCATCCATCACAACTGAATGAACACTTCCGTCCCCGCCCGTGCCAACGAGGCGTTGATCGATGAACTCCACCAATCATGGTTGAAAGACCGAG
This sequence comes from uncultured Spartobacteria bacterium, assembly GCA_937888355.1. Lineage (GTDB taxonomy): Bacteria > Verrucomicrobiota > Verrucomicrobiia > Chthoniobacterales > Terrimicrobiaceae > UBA967. The sequence continues at coordinate 4,271 of CALAPX010000221.1, read as the reverse complement.
AATCTGTCGCGCCTGACTGGGCGGCATTCTTTGAGGGGTTCGAATTGGGCTTGGCCCGCTCCAAAAAACTTGAAAAAGCTGAAGAGTCCGGTGGTCCACCATCTCCGCTCCAATCCCGTGTTGATGCTCTTGTTGTTGCCCACCTGAGAATCGGGCACACGATTGCCAATCTTGACCCCTTGTTACAAACGGAACGGAAAAATTCCCTCCTCGATCTCACTGAGTTCGGTCTTTCCGAATCCGATATGAATGAGACCGTCTCATCTCGCCAATTTCGTAACGGTCAACCGATGCGCCTGAGCGAAATGATCGAAGGTCTCCGCCAAACATACTGCGATACGATTGGGATTGAATTCATGCACATTCAGGATCCCGCCATGCGTGCATGGTTGGTCGAGCGCATGGAAAACCGCCGCACTCCGGAGCGCAATTCCCCCATGAGGCATCGCGAGATTTTGAGCCTGCTTTTCGAGGCGGAGACATTTGAGATGTTCATCCACACGAAGTATGTGGGCCAAAAACGATTTTCCCTCGAAGGCGGGGAATCACTACTCTTGGCGCTGAATACGATTCTCCATGGTTGCCCTTCTGCTGGTGTTGTTGAAATCGTGATGGGCATGGCCCATCGTGGGCGCCTCAATGTTCTGACCAACTTCCTGAAAAAACCCCTTGAGCTTGTCTTCAACGAATTCCAGGACACCTTCAATCCTGAACTCGTCGGTGGCAACGGTGATGTTAAATATCACCTTGGTTACAACACCACGCGAGAACTTCCCGGCGGGAAAAAGGTGGACATCCGCATGGCGGCGAATCCCAGCCACCTAGAGGCAGTTGACCCAGTTGTTCAAGGCAAGGCTCGCGCCCGCCAACGCGTCCTTAATGACACAACTGAACGCAAAAAAGTCCTCCCTCTCCTGATTCACGGAGACGCCGCATTCATTGGTCAAGGTGTAGTCGCTGAGACTTTTAACATGTCGCAACTCCAAGGCTACCGCACCGGAGGCACAATCCATCTTGTAGTGAATAACCAGATCGGCTTCACCACACTCCCTGCCGATTCGCGATCCACTTCATATTGCACGGATATTGCAAAAATGGTCGAGGCACCGATTTTCCACATAAATGGTGAAGACCCACTCTCTGTCATTGAAGTGGCCCAGATCGCCCTTGAATATCGGCAAATGTTCGGGCGCGATGCCGTTATCGATATTTACTGCTACCGCAGGCATGGCCATAACGAGACCGATGAACCCAGTTTCACCCAACCGAACCTTTACGCCACCATCAAGGGGCATCCTCTCCTCAGCACCAAATTCGCTAATGAGGCCGCAACATTGGGAACAGTTTCCTCAGAAGAGGCCGCCAAGATTAAAGCGGGACTCATCGAACATCTGGAAGCGGGACTCAAGGAAGTAGCGAAGCCCAAACCCGTTGGCAAAAAAAAGAAAAGCGCCTTCGCTGGCTCCACCGCGATTTTTCAGCCCCCCTACTCCCATGAGCAGGTCAATACCGCCATTACCAAGGCGGTACTGGACAAAGTCGCAAAAGCCGCGACATCGGTGCCCAATGACTTTCGCATCGTTGGAAAAATCAAGCGCACCGTTGTCGAAAGACGCCTTAAGATTTGGAAGGATGGCGGCCCATACGACTGGGGATTCGCCGAAGCATTGGCTTTCGGGTCGCTTCTTCTTGAAGGCACACCCGTACGCTTGTCCGGCCAAGACTGCCGCCGGGGTACTTTCAGCCATAGAAACTCGGTCCTCTACGACGAGCAGACCCGCGAGCGCTATATCCCGCTGAAAAACATCTCGCCAAAACAAGAGACATTCTGTGTCTACAACAGTCCTCTTTCTGAATATGCAGTACTCGGTTTCGACTACGGCTACTCAATGGACTTTCCATCAATGCTCTGCATCTGGGAGGCGCAATTTGGTGATTTCGGAAATGGAGCCCAAATCATCATCGACCAGTATATCGCCTCGGCCGAATCGAAATGGCGTCAGCCAAGTTCCATTGTCATGCTTCTGCCACACGGCTACGAGGGCCAAGGGCCCGAGCATTCGAGCGCCCGCTTGGAACGTTTTCTGCAACTCTGTGCACAGGAAAACATGCAGGTCTGCAACCTAACGACACCGGCCCAGTATTTCCATGTTCTTCGCCGGCAGATTCACCGCGGCTACCGTAAGCCTCTGGTGATCATGTCTCCAAAAAGCCTTTTGCGTGCCGAGGAAGCCTCGTCCAAAGCTGAGGACTTCACCAATGCCCGCTTCGAGGAAATCATCGATGATCCCACCATCAAGGATGCCAAAAAAGTAACTCGTCTGATCTACTGCTCTGGCAAGGTTTACTTTGATCTCCTCCGCGGCCGAGATGAGGCAAAGCAGAGCGGCACTACAGCAATCGTCCGCCTCGAGCAACTCTACCCCCTTCACGAAAATCGGCTTGGAGATATTTCCAAGCGCTACAAAAATGCCAAAACACATGTGTGGTGCCAAGAGGAGCACCAGAACATGGGCGCATGGACATTTATTGCCCCCAGAATTGCCACTGTCACTGGCTTGCATCCGGTCTATGCAGGTCGCGCCGAAAGCGCCAGTCCTGCCACCGGTTCCTCCGGGAGGCATAAGGAACAACAAGCCGAACTCATCCACCAAGCTTTCACGGCCTGACCCACCCACCACCTGCAATGAATATCGAAGTCAAAATCCCAACCGTCGGCGAATCCATCACATCGGGAGTGCTCTCGATCTGGCACAAAAAAGACGGCGAGTATGTCACCCGCGACGAACTCCTGTTCACGCTCGAAACCGATAAAGTTTCGCAAGAAGTTACCTCCCCTGAATCCGGGATCTTGCACACCTCGATTGCTGAGGGCGACGAGGTAAAAATCGGCCAGACCGTTGCAACAATCGAACCAGCTTCGGTGCCTTCTCCAAAGCTCACTCAAGAGATGCCCAAGCCTGCGCCGACCGCCCAGGCCCCGAAGGAGGAGAAAGCACCGCAGGCCCCGAAACAACCAGAGCCAACCCAGGCTCCCGTTGCTACCAGCAGCGACTCGCGTGCTGTCCGCAAAAAACTTTCCCCGCTCCGACGAAAAATTGCCGCACAACTCGTTTCCGCGCAGCAAACGGCAGCCATCCTGACCACTTTCAACGAGTGCGACATGAGTGGCATTATGGCCCTCCGCAAGGATCTACAGGAGGAATTCACTAAAAAATATGGCGTCAAACTCGGATTCATGAGCTTTTTCTTGAAGGCCGTTGTGGATGCCCTGCAGTCAATCCCTGCGATCAATTCCCGCATGGATGGCGATGAATTAATTCTCAATAACTCCTACGACATCGGGGTTGCCGTGGGGACTGAGCGTGGCCTCGTCGTCCCGGTGCTTCGTCATTGTGAAACCCTGTCTTTCGCAGACATCGAGAAGAGCCTTGCCGATTACGCCGTGAAGGCCCGCGAGGGACGCATCTCGCTAGCAGACCTCTCGGGAGGCGTCTTCACCATCAGCAACGGCGGCGTCTATGGTTCTCTCCTCAGCACACCGATCCTGAACCCTCCACAAAGCGGCATTCTTGGAATGCACAAAATTCAGGATCGTGCTGTCGTTGTGAATGGTCAAATTGTGGCCCGTCCCATGATGTATCTCGCCCTCAGTTACGACCACCGTGTTGTAGATGGCAAAGAGGCAGTCTCGTTCCTTGTCCGCGTGAAGGATTGCCTGGAAAATCCCGCCCGCCTCTTGTTGGGAGCCTGATGCCTCACGTGAAACCAACGAAAAAAGAGTCCGCTTCGAGCCCGATGCGTCTTCTTGGCCGAGCATCAAAGTTCCCACAGGAACCCTCCCGAGACATCCTCGACAGCTTCCCAAACAGCCATCCGAACCACGATTATGTGATTCGACTCGACACCGAGGATTTTACCTCGCTCTGTCCGGTGACAGGCCAACCCGACTTTGCTGACCTCACCATCGAGTATGTTCCAGCAAAGCGGTGTGTTGAGACGAAGTCGCTCAAATACTACCTTTCGGCTTTTCGGAATACCCCATCTTTCAACGAACAGATCGTCAACCGTATCCTTGAAGACCTGGTCGCTATCTGTGCTCCGAAGAAAATGACCGTCATCGGTGCTTTCGCTTCACGCGGAGGACTTTCCCTTACGGTTACGGCAACTCACGAGGCGGTCCGCAAGCGGTGACGCATCGCCCCACGTGATGCCTACTTAGATTTGGCAGCAAGCTTCGGCAATCGGAGGCAAAGAAAAAATGTTGTAAG
>CALAPX010000220.1 GCA_937888355.1 uncultured Spartobacteria bacterium | reverse complement strand
GTTCTTTCTTTCCGCGTGGCATGGAATGCCCTCCTTTGGTTTTGACACCACCAGAATATCTCTCTGGAAGTGGTGCCGCTATAAGGGGGTCAGGTCAGGATGGCTTGGACACTCGCGGGAAGTGTGCATGAAGCACTACGCGCAGGTGCTCCCCGAGCACTTCGAATCCGCTGTGAATGGTGCCAGAGAAAAAGCGGCGCAGAATCCGGCGCAGAAAGTAGCCGCAAGGATTGTATTTTGTGTTGCGGCGAGTCGCACGACAAAAAACAGCGATGACGCAAAATCCCTTGAAAACAAGCTGTTTCGCGCTGAGAAAGAGGAAAATGAAGAAGCGAAAAATCGGGGCGACACGATTCGAACGTGCGACCTCTACGTCCCGAACGTAGCGCTCTAGCCAGGCTGAGCTACGCCCCGATTGCTGAAAGCAGCTTAACTCCCGAGCAAAGGCAGCACAAACAGCTTTTTTTCTGGACGGATTTCTGGACGGATCGGGAGGCTCAGAGGGAAGCTGGAGGGGTGTCCTTGACCCGCTCCCTATGATTCGAACATGGAATTTTATACCGCCAAAGTCCACCAATATTTCCGCTGGGAATACTCAGATTTTTCTATGGAAGAAATCCTCGACAAGCTTCCCAACGGCAACGGCGTGGATGAAAAAAAAGTGGTCGAAATTATAGAAGCGCATTTCAATGCTGGTCACCACCCCCAGCTTCCAGCGGCAAAGATCGCCAGCGTTCTAAAAGCGAGGCTGAAGACGCTTTTCGTTAATTGATTTCATTCCAGCCATCAGACTTGCTTGCAAGAAGTGGCTCTGCTCCTTGTTCCTATTCCTCTCAGGTTCGCATTCCGTCATCGAACAGCCGGGGCGAATCGCACCACCTGATAGGAGGGAACTGGGGCGAATCGCACCACCTGATAGGAGGAAACTGGGGCGAATCGCACCACCTGATAGGAGGAAACTGGGGCGAATCGCACCACCTGATAGGAGGGAACTGGGGCGAATCGCACCCAGTCCCACTATTTTTTTTGGATTGATACCCTACAAAATAGTGTGTCTGCGTTTTTTATCCCTGTTTTTGGGCTTCCTCGGTGTGCCCCTCACGCAATTGGCACATTGTTTGCATTGTATTTTCTCTGTGGCAACGCTTTTGTGTGTTTGAGGAGATTGCCTCTGTCAGGTGCTCGTTCTCTCACATGCTTTTTTGCGCTGTGGTTGTTCTGTTTTTCTATCGAATGCGATAGCTGCTGATTGTTTCGGCCGTTAGTCTCATTCAAGGGGGACGCTATGTCTAAAATGTTTGCTTGGTTGAGTCTGTGCGCGGTGTTGTTGGCTGGGTCTATGGCCCAGGCCGGGACGATTACGGTTAATTTTTGTGACGGTACTGTTCCCCAATCCTTGGTGGCGAATTCTTACAACTACAACATGGCCGGCACTAAAGGTTGGGTTGGCACGGCCCCAGAAGGTGCCGGGACGATCAATTTTAGTTTCAATGACTATGAACCCTTTGGCTTTTTAGTGGGAAGCGCGCCGGAAAACTGGTATAGCGGATCTTGGGCATCCGTCGAGAACACTTATGGGTACGCAGGAAACTATTCATTGAACGGCATGGGCATGAACGTCACGAATATTCCCAGCCCGTGGGGTACCGTGACGATGGATTCTTGGTTTGGCGGCTATGGTCCCACCGGCAACTGGAAGGGGCGTGCAGATTCCAACAGCGGCGGGTCCACAATCAGCACCGGCAATATCGATAACGGCGGTGCGTTCGGTGCGGTCAGTTTCACAGGCGCCAACATTCCTCTCGCCTCAGTTCCCGAGCCATCGACATTCGTCTTGGCCGGTCTGGGCCTGGCGGGCCTCAGCTTGGGTGCCCTGCGGAAGAAGTTTCGCCGGGTTGCATTGTCTTAACAGATGCAACTGATCGTTTTGCTACTGCAGCCAACCACAACTGCTTGGCACTTCCTCCATGGGAGTGCCAGGCGATTGGTTCGCTCTTTGAAACAAAAACTTTTTTCCCAAACTAAAGGAGAAATCGTGTCTAAGATTTTTTCTGGGCTAATCTTGCTTACCGCGATGACGTTTGGTGGGATGACATTTTGTGGGTTGGCTTACGCTGACTCCTACGCAATAAACTACAACCAAACTTATCAGGACGGTCCTTTTTCGGTCACGGGAACGTTGGGGCCGGGTGCCGCTAATCAGGCTAACTGGAACAACATAGCCTCTCCCCAGAGCGTTAACGGTCACAGCGGGGGAAATTTTGATGCGACGATCACAGACAACGCCGGCCTAAACGGTATCGTCCTGCGTACATCGTTTGGCAATCCGGAAGGAGGCAACGACGGCAATGCCCCAAGCCCGGATGACGATTTTCATCGCCTATTCTCCACGGGACTTCGGCTCGGAGATGTATGGAGCCGCTCGCAAACAGACACCGCCCCCTTTGGGCTGGGAGTGGCCTACAACGTTTACATTTATAAAGTGGGGAACAACTTCACCGTCAACGGAGTAGGAATTTCAGGCGGCAGTGGCCCCCTCGGAACGGATTTTGTTTTGGGTGCAAATTACGTGAAGGTTTTGAATCTTACGGGTCCGCTGGATCTCTATTCCCGCGACTCAATCAACGGGTTCTCGATCGTCAAACTCATCCCGCCTACGGCCTACTGGTCCGGTTTGGCCAACAATGGAGTGTGGACGAGTTCTACTAATTTTTCCTCTGATGTGGCCGGGTTGACTCCTTGGGACACATCGGCCTTGACGGCCGATGTCGTGTTCAACGCTACGACTGTGCAGGGCGCGGTCAACTCTATTTTGGGCGTCAACCAGTCGATCAAGACGCTC
>CALAPX010000219.1 GCA_937888355.1 uncultured Spartobacteria bacterium | reverse complement strand
GCAAAAGCTCGACGACTGGTGGGATCCCTTCACCCCACCCGTCCCTGACGCTGAAAAACCCATCGTTAAAAATGCGCCCTACCGCACTGCTGATGGACACACGTTTTTCATGAAGTCGTGGTATCCACCAGGGTGGACTCCCGATGCGGAGCCCCTGCCCGCCGTGGTCATGTTTTTCGGCGGCGGATGGAAAGGCGGGGGCACCGATCAGTTCGACCAGACCGGCGACTACTTTGCGAAACGCGGCATGATCGTGCTTGCTCCAGAGTATCGCACCCGCAAAAATGGCGGCGTTGGACCCGACACCTGCCTGCGCGATGCCAAAACCGCGATGCGCTATGTCACCGCACATGCCGCCGAACTTGGCATCGACCGAAAACGCATCGCTGCTGGCGGACGCTCTGCCGGCGGTCACCTCGCCGCAGCCTGTGCCTTTGCCAACGGGTTCGATACCGAGGGGGACAACCTTTCGATCTCCACACGCCCTCAAGCACTCGTACTCTTCAACCCGGTCATCGACAATGGGCCGGGAGGGTTCGGGCATGACAGCGTCAAAGCCTACTGGGAAAACTTCTCCCCCCTACACAACATCTCCTCCAACCCGCCCCCGACGATTTTTCTCACTGGGGACAATGATCAATGCACCCCGATGGAGACAGCTCGAAAGTACCAAGCAGAAATGGAAAAACACGGCGGCCGCTGTGATCTTGTTGTCTTCGAGGGTGGCAAGCACGGATGCCCCTTCAGCCTCCCGTTTTTTCCGAAAACCCTCGCTGAAATCGACAAGTTCTTTGTACACCTCGGGTATCTGCCGCCCAGCACCTGAAGATATTTATGCTTAGAATTTCTCCCCAGCTCATCAAGCGGTTGTCATGGATGCTTTTGGCCCTCGTTCCGGTCAGCCAACTGGCTTCGTGCAAGAAACCCGATCAAGGTGCGCCGGTCACGGAAGTCGCTCCCAAGACACAGAATGAGCCTGCAGCGCCTGCATCTCCCGCCCCGACAACTCCCGGCGGCGACAAAATCTCTTTCAGCAGCTAAGTCCGCCCGATTCTGTCCAATAATTGCTTCGCCTGCCACGGCCCAGACTCCGCAAACCAGTCCAGCCCGTTTCGCCTCGATACCGCCGAACACTCGCGCGCCAATCTTGCCAAGAAAGGAGACCCCCCACGCTACGGCATCGTTCCCGGCAAGCCAGAGGAAAGCCTGCTTCTAAAACGGATTGTTGCCTCAGACCCGCATGAGGTCATGCCTCCTCCGGAGTCAAAGAAAAAGCCGCTCACCGAGGAGGAGGTGGCTATCGTCACCGAGTGGATCCGCCAAGGGGCCAACTACGAACCCCATTGGGCCTTTGTCCCTCCCGTGAAGCCGGTTGTGCCTAAGGTCACAGACAAGGCCTGGCCCCGCACCCCGATTGACAATTTCATTTTGGCAACACTCGAATCCAAGGGGATCGCCCCTTCGCCGGAGGCCGACAAGGAAACGCTCGTTCGCCGGGTACATCTTGATTTGCTCGGTCTCCCTCCCACCCCCGAAGAGATCGACGCTTTTCTGGCCGACACCTCGGACAAGGCCTACGAGCAGATGGTGGACCGCGCTCTCGCATCGCCCCACTACGGCGAACGCATGGCGATCGATTGGCTCGATCTTGCCCGGTTTGGAGACACCAATGTCCTGCAGGCCGACAATGTTCGCACGAGTTGGCCATGGCGCGATTGGGTGATTAACGCGTTCAACAACAACATGCCCTACGACCAGTTCATCACCGAGCAACTGGCGGGAGATCTTCTTCCTAATGCAACTCTCCAGCAAAAAGTCGCCACTTCCTTCAACCGCAACCACGGCATCAACAACGAGGCGGGATCGATTCCTGAGGAATGGCTTGTCGAATATGCCGTGGACCGTGTCAGCACCTACGGCACTGCCGTCATGGGCATGACGATCGGTTGCGCTCGTTGCCACGACCATAAATTCGACCCGATCACCCAGGACGACTTCTTCAGTCTCATGGCCTATTTCAACAGCATCGATGAGCGTGGAGTGGAGATGCACCAGAACGGTGGAAATCGCGGTCGAGCCTACCCGCCCTTTATCCAACTTCCGACAGCGCAGCAAAAAGATGCCTTGGACGCTTCCAACAAGACTCTTGCCGCTCTGCAACCAATCCGCAGTAACAAAGCCCCAAATGCGGTCGCTGTCCCGGATGAACGCAAAGCCCTCGAATGGTCAGGGCTCACTGCGACATCAGCCACCTGTGCCAAACAAAAGATCGAACCCATCACAAAATCGGGGTTGGGAGGCACCGCCGCCTCGAATTTCGATATCCCGGAAAACTCCAATCGCGTGCTTCAAGAGGGCACTCTATGCCACCTGAACTTTCCGGTGGTGGGGGGAGAAATTGTCACCATCGAATTCAACCTTCCCGAAAAACCATTCAATACGGTCCGCATTGATTCGGTGAATCCGTTTGATTTCCTATGGAACCTCCAACCCGACGAAACCGATCATGTATGGGGGATGGATTTGAAAACAGTTCGCCAAGCACTGCCAGAGATCGAAATCGAACTCATCGAAGGAAAAGCGCGGCGCCCACTTCCCATTGTGATGGCAAGGTCGACGTTCCAAGACATCATTCCCGAACTCGCCGCGGCCACGGCGACTGACCCTGCCAACAGTTGGAAACTCGGCATCCCGGGCATCGATAGCACAGCTCTCCTCCAACTTAACGCCCCGATCAAGCCGGCCAAAGACGCCAAACTGGTCATCAAATTCAAGTTCAGCGGAACCGAGGTTCCCTACTTGAATGCACTGACAAATAGCCTTGGCGTTTCTGTAGCCAACAACCCGCACGGTCTCGACGACTGGTTGGCGCTCTTCAACAACAAGGACCGGAAATATTGGATGAACGACACCTATCTCGCCAGCAAAGCCCATGCCGCTGGCAGCTCTCCGATCACTGGCATCGACGTGGCCCGCGCTCATTATCTGAAGTACCATGTGGATAACTACGCCACCCGCGTCATGGTTATGGAAGAGCGCAAGGAGCCTTTAAAAACCTATGTCCTAGACCGCGGCGCGTACGACAAGCCACTCAAGAACCGCCCCCGTGAACGCACCACCCCGGTGGCCTTCCCACCCTTGCCGAAAGACGCTCCGAAGAACCGTCTGGGCCTTGCGCAGTGGTCATTGGCTTCCGAAAACCCGCTCACCGCACGCGTTCAGGTCAACCGCCTCTGGCAGCAGATTTTCCGCCATGGCATTGTCAAAACCTCTGAAGATTTAGGACTTCAAAGCTCCCTGCCCACCCACCCCGAGTTCCTGGACTACTTGGCGGTGGATTTTCGTGAGAATGGTTGGGACATCAAACGTGCGATCAAAAAGATCGTCATGAGCGCCACTTACCGGCAGTCGTCCAAGCATCGTGAGGATCTGAAGGAGATCGACCCCGAAAACAAACTTCTGGCACGTTCTCCCCGCTACCGCCTGCCGGCAGAGTTGATCCGTGATAACGCGCTTTCCGCTTCAGGCCTCCTGAACGCTAAAATCGGCGGGCCAAGCGTGAAAACCTACCAACCCGAAATCTGGAGGGAAAAATCCTCGTTCAACCGGTTGGCCAACTACGGTGTCTTCACCCGCCACACCGGTGATAAACTCTTCCGCCGGGGTCTCTACACCTTCTGGAGACAATCTGTTCCTCCCGCGCAAATGCTCATCTTCGACGCCCCGAGCCGGGAAGCCTGCGTCTCCAAACGCGAGTCGACGAATACCCCGCTCCAGGCCTTTGTCCTGATGAATGACGAAACCTACCTCGAGTTCTCACGCAAGCTCGCCGAGCGCCTCTTCACCGACATCAACGGAGCATGGGAGGAACGATTGGCCGAACGTCTGCGCCGCGGCTTCCGCCTTGCCACCGGCAGGAAGCCCAATGACAGCGAATTGGAAAAGTGGATTTCCTTTACCAACGACACGCTCGAACGCTTCACCGCAAACACGGAGAATGCCGAACAATTCCTCTCTTACGGGGAGACACCCCGCAACAAGGATCTCCCGACACCGCAACTCGCCGCGCTGTCGTTCAGCATGTCCGCCATCCTGAACTTGGATGAAACAATCACCCGCGACTGAGCAACCCTGAGAAATCCACCGATGAAACATCCCGTCGAAGAACACCTCCTCAACATCAGCCGGCGTCAGTTCTTTGGAAAAATGGCGCAAGGCATCGGTGCGGCAGCGCTCGGCTCGCTGATGAACAACAATCTTTTCGCCGCGCCCCAGACCCCCTTCGAGCGTGGCTTTCTGGGCTCGCCTCATTTTGCCCCCAAAGCAAAGCGGGTCATTTACCTGTTTCAGCATGGCGGCCCAGCCCAGATGGACATCTTCGATTACAAGCCGGGTCTCAGCGCGCAATTCGACAAGGAAATCCCCAAATCGATTCGTGGAGACCAGCGGATCACAGGCATGACCTCCGGCCAATCCCGCCTGCCGGTGGCCCCGTCGATTTTCAAATTCAAAAAATACGACAACAACGAGGACGGCCTCTGGGTCTCGGAACTCTACCCGCATACAGCCGGCATCGCGAAGGAACTCTGTGTGGTGAAATCACTCTTCACGGAGCAGATCAACCATGAGCCAGGCGTTTCATTCCTTCAAAGCGGCCACCAACTTTCTGGCCGCCCATCGATCGGGTCATGGATTAGCTATGGTCTCGGAAGCATGAACGAAAACCTTCCGGCATTTGTTGTCATGATCAGCGAGGGCAAAGGAGCCTCACAAAATGTCACCTCCCGCCTCTGGGGATCGGGATTTCTGCCGAGCGAACACCAAGGAGTCAATTTGAGGGCTGGCAACGAACCAGTTCTTTTTCTCAATGATCCGAACGGCATTGATCGCTCTGACCGGCGCAGAATGCTGGACCTGATCGCTTCGCAAAACCAACTGGAGGCCAACGCGAGCCTCGATCCCGAGGTCATCGCCCGCATTTCCCAATATGAGATGGCCTACCGCATGCAGATGGCCGTGCCGGAGCTTACCGATTTCTCACAGGAATCGGCAGAGACACTGGACATGTATGGACCCCACGTGAAAACACCAGGCACCTACGCCTACAATTGCCTCATGGCCCGCCGACTTGCGGAGCGGGGCGTTCGATTCGTGCAGCTCTACCACCGCGGCTGGGATCAACACCAAAACCTGCCTTCTACAATCAGCATGCAATGCGATGACAGCGACCAACCGCAGGCAGCCTTGGTCAAGGATCTCAAACGCCTCGGCATGCTCGATGACACGCTGGTCATCTGGGGTGGCGAGTTTGGACGGACAACTTACAGCCAAGGCGTCCTCACCAAGGAAAATTATGGCCGCGACCACCATCCACGCTGTTTCACCATGTGGTTCGCCGGAGGCGGCACCAAACCGGGGATCAGTTACGGAAAGACAGACGACTACTCATACAACATCGTGGAGAACCCTGTGCACGTCCACGACCTGCACGCCACTCTCCTCCACCTTTTGGGCATCGACCACGAGCGACTCACCTACCGTTACCAAGGCCGCGACTTCCGCCTCACCGATGTCCATGGCCACATCGTCCACGACATTCTGGCTTAGTTCTTTTTTAATAAAGAGAGGACTTCAGCCAAACGCGGTGTAGTCGGTCGATTAAAACGCAACTCATTTATAGCTCGTTTTGATTGATTTTATGAGTTATAAATAGATTTCATATAACTCATGGCGGGCCTAAAGCGTTGGAATTGGCAGAAAGATGATTGGCCGGATTTTCGGTTTGATCCGGGGCGCTTGGCTGCATTGGAAGAGAGGTTTTTGCAGTGCTCGGGGATGTATTCGGGATCACTCAAGCATTTGGAAAAAGACGGGAAAGATGTGCTTGTTGTGGAATTGCTAACCGAGGAGGCAGTGAAGACGTCGGCAATCGAAGGAGAAATTTTGAATCGCGAGAGTGTGCAGTCCTCGATGCGTCGCCAATTCGGGTTGGCCACAGACCATCGACGTGTTCCTCCCGCAGAGCAGGGAATTTCGGAGTTGATGATGGAACTCTACAGGGATTCGCAGGCCCTTTTGGATCAGGATCGCCTGTTCCATTGGCATGCACTGCTTATGACTGGGCGGCGCGATCTCGCCGGTGGCGTTTATCGAACGGGAACCGATCCGCTGCAGGTGGTCTCGGGAGCCCTATACAAACCAACAATCCATTTTGAGGCACCTCCTTCTTCAGTAGTTCCAGACGAGATGCGACGCTTCCTCAAGTGGTATCAAAGCACTGGGCCGGAGGGTGCTAATCGCCTGCCGATGTTGACGCGGGCGGGCATGTGCCATTTGTATTTTGTAAGCATTCACCCGTTCGAAGATGGAAATGGGCGAATCGGCAGGGCCTTGTCGGAAAAAACGCTTTCGGAGGGCCTGGCAAGACCCGTTGTCATTGCGCTCTCCGCGATGATTCACCAAAACCGCAAGACCTACTACGAAATGCTCGAGCGGAGCAACAAGCGGAACGAGATAACGGATTGGTTGGTTTACTTCGCTGAAACAATCCTTGAAGCCCAATCGGAATCCCAGCGATGGATAGAGTTTATCATCAATAAGACACGCTTGATTGATCGCCTTCGTGGTACGTGGAACAAGCGACAAGAAAAAGTCATTCTGCGCATGGCCCACGAGGGCCCCAGAGGATTCAAGGGCGGGTTAAGCGCGGAAAACTACCTGGCAATCACCGGAACATCACGCGCCACAGCCACAAGGGATTTGCAGAATCTCGTGGATATGGGGGCACTCGTCCGCACTGGAAGATTGAAAGGCACTCGATACCGCTTGGCGTTTTAGTGGTCAGTGGTCTGCGTCCGCTTCGGCACGTCATCACCAACGGGCTGGACCGCCGCGGGTCCTTCCCCAAGGAACACCGCGGCGGCGGTTCCAGAGTTTCCTCCGGAACACATTTCCCCCAAATTGAGTTTTAAGAGTCGGTATTCGCTATCATGCCGCCTGCTTTTTGCGCCGCAGGAGGTAGACTCCGCCGCCGATGAGCAGGATCGCTGCCGTGGCCCAGGTTTCGGGCTCAGGCACGG
>CALAPX010000218.1 GCA_937888355.1 uncultured Spartobacteria bacterium | reverse complement strand
GGGGGAGGGTTTTCATGATGAAGTTGCTTTGAGTGGGTTACTCACATTGTTCGATGTGTGTCTTGTTTCCCCGATTTCGTGGGAATGCCCATTTGTCCCCAGACTTACCAGGTGCTTCAGCATGCTGGGCAATTACGCAGCCTTACTTCCGATATTTTCCTATGCATAGACCAGCTCCCCTCGAAACCAATGAAACCCAAGGATTGTTTTTTCCCGAACTTGCCGAGCGTTCGCATGCGGCAGGGGCGGTAAAGAATTTCGTGTTGGATACGAATGTCCTCCTTCACGACCCGCATTGTCTGAACAGGTTTCAGAACAACCATGTGCATATCCCGGTGGAGGTGCTCACAGAATTGGATAATTTTAAAAACGAGCAGAGCGAGCGTGGGGCAAATGCACGGGCGGCCCATCGGTTTTTGAGTCAGATTTTCGGGAGGAATGCTGACAGTGTGACAGGTGGGGCGGAAACGGTCGGTGGTGGCACAGTGCGTGTGCTGGTGAATGACGCCTCGGAGAAAGCAAAAGCCACACGGGCGATGAAGCGATTCCAGTTGGTTTTTCCCGAGAACGACCGGATGGACCATCGCATTATGCGGGCTTGTCTGGGACTGAAGGAGCGGGATGCTGCGCCGACGATCCTGGTGACAAAGGATCTAAATATGCAACTCCGCGCGATGGCAATCGGATTGGAATGCGAGGATTACCTGAGTGATAAGGTGGCCGAGCGGGATGTCGAGGGTGGTGAGTTGCGCTCGGTGGCGGTTGAGGCACACGAGTTGCAACGCTTCGGAAGCGCAGGAAAAATCGAGTTGAGTGCGGCACGCACGGGGCCTCTCGAATTGAATGAATATATTCTGCTTCAGGCCTCGGAGACCAAGATGCTTCCAGCGCGCCACTTTGGGGGCGGGGAGTTGCTTCGATTGAACATCCCGCAACAACTGCAGATTCCAAAGGGGATCGAACTTCGGCCTGCGAACCCAGGTCAGCAGTGTTTCCTTGATGCCTTGTTGGATCCGCAAATCGCCCTGGTGACATGCTTTGGTCAGGCAGGAACTGGAAAGACGCTGCTTGCGGTAGCGGCGGGACTGCACCAACTCGGGAGAAATGAATTTAATGGGATGACGGTGAGCCGTCCGGTCGTAGCGATGGGTGACACACTTGGATTCCTGCCGGGCACATTGCACGAAAAGATGCATCCGTGGCTACAGTCAATCTATGATGCCTGCGAGGTGCTTATGCCGATGAACAAGCCGGTGGGAGGAAAAACCAAGGGGGGGTCGAAAAAAGACGGGGCATTCGTTCCGGCGGAATCGCAGGGTGGCGGGCACCATCCGCTCGTGAAGCCCTACGAACAACTCATCGAGCGCGGGGTGCTGGAGATCGAGGCACTGTGCTATATCCGAGGCCGTTCGATTCCAAACCGGTTCTTCGTGCTCGACGAGGCGCAGCAATTGACGCCGCTCGAGGCCAAGACGGTTGTGACGCGCATGTCGCGAGGATCGAAGCTCGTGATGGTTGGTGATCCGGCGCAGATCGATAATCCGTATGTCGACAGCCGCTCGAATGGTCTTGTTTACACGCGCAACAGGCTGCGTGGGCAATCGCTGGCAGCGCATATTTGTCTCACAAAGGGCGAGCGGAGCCCACTCGCGGAGATTGGGGCGAGGAGGATGTGAGGGGGGATATTCTAAAATCGAGCTCGAGTATTCTTTGCTGTACTTCGTGCCAGTAGATGCTCCTGCTCTCACG
>CALAPX010000217.1 GCA_937888355.1 uncultured Spartobacteria bacterium | reverse complement strand
GCCGATCAGCGCCGCCTCCAGCGCCCGCCAACTGCTGTGCGTGGATTCGTTTTTCATCGGGAATGCGGTATAACAACGTCAGCGCTTGCCGTCGATGATCCGGTGGATCGCGATGTCCCATCGCGATAAATGGACCAGCCAAATCGTGCCCGGAGGTCGCGATCCACCCCCGGTCGGAGACATGAAACTGTGTCCAGCCGGAACCGAGGCTTGGCGAGATAGCCCTCAGGCAATCACACGGCTGGACACAATCCTCTTCAATCTTCCCTAATCCGTGGCCTGCCTTTTCACTCCGCCTTGCCCGCCGCCAGCGGCTGCGCCTTCGACGTGATGTCCTCCGGCACGAAATCATTCTGCAGCGCAATGACCCGCATGCCGGGTTGTCCGAAGTCGATAGCCTTCAGGTCGACCACCTGAATCTCCAGCCCGGTGTAGGTCCGGATGTAAGTCTTCAGATTCGTCCGGTCATGCGCCACGGCCCACTCGGTGGTATCCGTGTTGACCAGCTTGGGCTGGCCGGCCGAAGTGAGGAATCCCTTCGTATTCGGAGTCTGATCGGCCGTGTTGCTTTGGATCGCGCCGTTGAAGATGTCGAACGTGTTGAGCACGTGGAAGCCGAGGTTGACTGTGTCGGACGCCGTCGCACCCGGGGTGGCCCAGTGCGAGAAGAGCGCGGCGCGGACGAAACGCGAGGGTGGCGTCATGTCGCCGGGCAAGCCGACGGCGCCGCTGCCCTGCCCGTAGTTCATCGCAGTGAATTTGCCCAGCGTGCGTTCGGGCACATTGACCGGCGAGAGGTCGACGTAGTTGCTCACGTTGATCTCCTGCCAGTTGTAAGGCGGCGAGTTGGTCAGGGTGCCGAGCGGCGCATCATGGATGCTGAGCTTGCCGCCGACGTATTCGGCGATTACCACCTTGCCCGTGCTGTCACCGATCCAGTAGTGGACCGCCAGGACTTCTTTGAAAGGCACAAACTCCTGCTGCGCCACGTAGACGTCGTTCTGCAAAGCGGCCACGGCTTCATCCACGGAGGCGCAATTGGCCAAAAGATAATTCAACACTTCCCAGCTGCCGATCGAGTTGTCCGCCGTCGCCGCTTCGGGATCGAGATACTGCGCAAAACCCGGCAGATAGAGCATGCCGAGAGCCAGGCCCTTTTCATTCTGACCGTCCGCCACCAGCGTTGGGGCGATATCGACGTTCAGTCCCACGAAACCATATTTGGCCGTCCACTTTTTGCCCGGCTTTCCGCCGGGGGCCGTGCCGGTGAAGTCCGTGCCGCGCGGCACGACGAGCACCTTCGAATTGAACGGATACCCGAACTCCATGGAGCGGAAATAAATCTGCGCGCCGTCGTTGGATTTGATTTGGAACGCCGTGCAAGCCACAGCGGGGCTGGGAATGCTCAGTGCCAAACAGGCCACCAAGCCGGTCAAGGGGTTTCGGAGTTTTTGCATAAGTCTGAAGGATCGGAAACTGCCGTCCGCGCCACAAGGAAATAGGCCGGATGAATGGGAACAAAAGGAAACGAAGTAGGAACGGACGGACCCTGTGAAACTTTTCTTCGTTGCCTTCGTTACCTTATGTTCAAAAACCCTTCCGTCTACTTCACCTCAACCACTTCCGACGGCGTGAAGCTGTCGTGGTCCTGCGGGCCCATTTCGACGGTGACCATCTTGTCGCCGGCGGCTTGCAGGGCTTGGGCGAGATCGAGGACGCGCACATTCGGGTTCCCGTAGGTTTTGAAGTGGTAGTGCTTCTTGGCCAGGTCGCTGACCACCGTCCACGAGGTGTAGTCGGGGAATTTTTCCGAAGTGCCGGCCGGGGGCCTGGCGGCGCCGGGCGGGATGTCGAAGTTGTTGAGGAAATGGAACATCGTGCCCACGGCCTCGGCGCTGGTGGCCTGCGGTAGCGCGTTCTGCAGATAGAACGCCATGCGCACGAAGCGCGAAGGCGGGGTGAAGTCGCCGGGCAGACCGCGCGAACCGCCACCCATGCCGAAGGGTGATAGTTCGAGGTCGCCGATTTTCTGGTTCGCGGGATAGGCCGCGGACATGTTCAGGTAGTTGTTGAGGTTGGTCAGCATCCAGGAAAATTCCGGGGCGTTGGTCAAAACGCGCACGGGGTTATCATGCACGACGAGTTCGCCGCCGCGAGGCTCGATGGTGATGCAGGCGCCGGTGGGATCCTGCACCTTGATGTGCAAGTCCGGCACGATGCCGATAAGGTCGAGCACGACGGGCAAGAGGGCGATCTTACCGATGTTTTCCTTCACCTCGGCGACCGTGGCAAAATTACTGAGAATCCACGCGGTGACTTGGGCGGGCGCGACGCCTTTGGCCGAGTTTTCCAGTGTCGCCTCGGCATATTGCGCGAAGCCGGGGAAGTAGAAGAGGCCGACGTTGAGGCCTTGATCGTTCAGCCCGTCAATCAGCATGTCATAGTTCGTGGCGGCGGTCGGGCCGACAAAACCGTATTTCGCTTTCCATTTGAGGCCGTTCTTGCCGGTGGAAGTCAGTCCGGTGAATTCGGATCCGGCCGGCCAGACGGCGAGCACGGAATTGAGCGGTTCACCGAACTCGAGCGTGCGTCCGACGGCCACGCCGCCGTCTTTGGCGGTAAGTGCCCCGCCGGTGCAGGCGAGCGCGGGTTGGTTGGCAAAAAGCATCGCTGCGAGAGCGAGCACTGCGGGCAGAATTTTAGGTGTTTTCATCGAGTTGTGTTTATTGGGTTTGAAATAAGCGGAAAAAACGCCGTTGTCTATTCCGGAAACATCGGCGTGATATTGACCCGAAAGCCCCACTGCTGACCGGGCACGGGCGACTGCGCGTAATACTGCAGAGCCACGCCGATCTGCACCGGGATTTTGCCGATCTTGATCACTTGCGAATACGTGTTGTTGAACGAAATGGTCCAGTCTTGATCGGCCCCCTCGCTGATCCAGTTGTAGGACGATTCGCTGTCCACCGCGATGGTCGTCGCCGTTTTGAAGGTGTGCGCGATGAAGGGCTGGAAATACGTCGCGTTGTAATCGCCCGGCCCGGCCACGCGCCAGTTCTGCGTGACCAGCGATCCGACGGTCCATCCGTTCTTCTGCCAGAGCGCGACACCGGATGGTCCGAGTGTCATGACATCGCCGCCGAGTTTCTTTTGCGTGGCCGTGGGCAGGATGGATGTCGGTCCGATGCCCCAAATAATGCCGAACGGGCCGGGTGCCGAGGGAGAAAGGAAGGTTTCGATCTCGAGATCCCCCAACCCGGTGACATATCCCGGGCCATAGACATTGCTCGTCGAGATAAAAGGCAGCACCGGGCGCACGATATAGTTCCACTCGGGAGTGATGTGCAGCGGAATCACCGGCTGGAAATTAAGCAGATAAAGCGTCCCGTTGTTCGCTCCCACGCCGAAGTTGAAGTTGTTTTGGAACTGCACGCTGACCACATCCGCTACGGGATTCTGCAGCTTCACGGCCAGAGCCGCTGCATCAGCCGGCGCAGCGGCCGCCGTGCTGACCGGAACGGGCTCCGCAGCGAGCGCCGCCGTGGAAATGGAGAAAACAAGGAGCGCACTGAGGAGGGGAGATTTCATGCGGCGCAAATTTGTTCCACCCCCCGCAAATATGTAAATCCGGAATTGTCTCCCGAGGGATCGCGAGGGCATCTTGACACAACTGGGGGTTTGACTCATTGGCTTCGCTGACCATAAAACCACCTTTAGAGCGCACCCAACGATGAAAGCGGTCTCACGGTCGAGGAGTTCGTCGCTCTGCTTGATTAGGCTCGCGCGAGCACTTAGGGGGGAACGGGTAGCCTGCCCGCCTTCAGACAGACAACACGGGCGGGACGCCGTGCCCCCTAGTCACGCACGAAATAGCTCACCCAAAAGCGGGTTACCCTTAAAATATGTTTCCCTCTGCAAGAGCATGGAAAACACCATTTCTTCCGCATCGTTGTTGCTAAGGAATACAGTTTGCGGGGAAATCGGCGGCCCCTTAGAGTCTGCTTTATGAGCGTTGAGCAAATCGAGCAGGAGGTATCCAAGCTGGAGCGCGACCAGTTCGCACGCTTCTCCGCATGGTTCGAGCAGTTCCGCGCCGATGCTTGGGACAAGCAAATCACCCGCGATGCGGAGGACGGTAAATTCGATGCCGTCTTAGCGGAGATCGACGGGGAGTTGCAGCGCGGCGAGATCCGGCCGCTGTGAAGCACCTCGCACGGAAATCTTTTTGGGAGCACTACGACCGGCTGCCGAAAAAGACCAAGGCGCTGGCCGATAAAAATTTCGAACTCCTCAAACAGGATCCTCGGCATCCCTCACTCCAGCTCAAAAAAGCCGGACGCCTTTGGTCGGCTCGGGTTGGCCGCGACTTCCGCGCCTTGGCTTACGACTCGGCACAAGGACTCGTTTGGTTCTGGGATCGGCCCGCATGACGAATACGAACGCTACCTCGGCTCACTAGGTCGCTAGTTCGGCTTTTCAGGGGGAACGGGCGTCTCGCCCGTTTTCAGAGCGCCATCACGGGCGAGACGCCCGTGCCGCCAAAAGATCGGTCCGGCGCTAGGGCCCCTTCTGCGGCTTGGCCAGCGGCGCCGCTACATCCAACTCCGCGCTTCACCCCGGCCACGGACATGCTATGCGTCACCGATGCCCAGATCCCCTCGCCCGGCTCTTATGCTGGCTTTCATTGTTTTCCTTCCGGGTTACCAAACATCTCGCGCGATTGAAGATCAAACCCCACCCCCTGCGGTGGGGACAATGGACTCAAGGGAAGCTGCGGCGAGCGATCCCGATTTCGAACCGGATGGGATTTTTTCGGGCATTTCCTCGCTCCTCCACACGGCAGCGCAGCCGGTCGGCATCGAATTCTTCGTCGATTACTTCGGCGTCTTCCAAGGCAATCCGGTGGGCGGTCAATCGCAGGGTGTGGCCTACTCGCAATACCTGCCGTTCGGCTTCGTCTGGAGGGAGCCGTTCGGATGGCGCGGGGGCGGACTTCGGGTTTCCGCCGTCTCCGGCGCGGG
>CALAPX010000216.1 GCA_937888355.1 uncultured Spartobacteria bacterium | reverse complement strand
ATCACGAGCTAAGGTTTTGTTTTTTACGTTATCCACGGTAGTCCCTGCTTCCATTGCAGTTTTTCTCGTAACCGACGGACTTGGCGCCGCTGGTGGCCTCCATTGGAACCCCGGCTGGATGCAGGAGCAGGGGGGGGCAATGTTTTGGTTCTGGAATTTTGGGATCTCTCTTCCGCTGGGGATACTGCTTATTTGGCAAGGGCTGGTGCGTGGTGATGCTGAGGCTCGCGCCTTCACCCTCCTCTCGATTGGTGTTTTTATCCTATGCTCATTGGTGTCGTTTGCGACATGGGAGTGGGACAATACCAAACTCATTCTGTGGGCTTGGATCGCCGCCGCCCCGTATGTCTGGTCCCGTGTTATTTTCCCATGGCCAGCACTCGCCAGGGCCGCTGTGTGTGTGACGTTGTTTTTTTCTGGTGCGGTTTCTTTGGCAGGGGGACTCGATGGTCGCCATGGCTATAAGTTGATCGATCGCAGCGAACTCGACCAGATGCGCAAACTTCTTTCGAACGTTCCGCAGGGATCACGATTGGCAGTGCATCCTGAATACAATCACCCAGCCATTCTGTTGGGCTATCCGGTTGTCTGCGGATACGAAGGGCACCTCTGGAGTCATGGACTAGACTATAAAGAAACGCTGAAAACCTTAAATGAAGTGCTCGAAAAATCTCCCGGTTGGCTGGAAAAAGCATCTCATATCAAAGCGGCGTGGATCGTATTTCCTGGTGCTACACCCCTCATTATCGAGGTTCCACCAGCCAACGCAGAAAATTGAAACTCTTTAGACTCCCTTCAGACCGGCGAGCAGAAGCTCCGCATTGGAGCGTGTATGCTGGATGTTTGTCACAAGAATTTCCATGGCCTCAGCAGCCGGGAGCTCGGAAAGTTGGCGGCGCAAAAGAACAATGCGCTCATATTCATCTGGGTGGAGTAACAATTCCTCACGGCGGGTTCCCGATTTTACAATCTGTATCGCTGGAAAAATGCGCATCTCGGCGATCGATCTGTCGAGGTGCAACTCCATATTTCCGGTGCCTTTGAATTCCTCAAAAATCAAATCATCCATACGGTTGTGGGTCTCAATCAACGCCGTGGCGAGAATCGTAAGGCTGCCGCCTTCCTCGGTGTTGCGTGCGGAACCGAAAAATTTGCGCGGTCTTGCAAGGGCCTTGGCATCGACACCGCCGCTCATCGTGCGACCTTTTCCGGGCTGGCTGTTGTTGTATGCACGCGCCATGCGCGTAATGGAGTCTAGCAGAATAATTACATCCCGCCCCAACTCGACGAGACGCTGCGCTCGATTGGCGACCGCCTCGCAGATTTGCACATGTCGAGCGACTAGCTCATCGAATGTCGACGCATAGATTTCGCAATCCAATGCGCGACGCATGTCGGTGACCTCCTCCGGCCGCTCATCAACCAGCAACAGGATCAGAGAGGCTTTGGGGTGATTGGCCCGGATATTCCGAGCCAGTGTCTGCAGCATGATTGTCTTTCCAGCGCGGGGCGGGGCGGCAATGAGTCCACGCTGCCCCATGCCCACGGGGGTAACTAAGTCAACAGCCCGGGCTGCAACGTCAGGGTCCTGTTGGTTTTCCAAAAATACACGGCGGTTGGGGAAGAGAGGGGTGAGTTTTTCAAAGGCCACCGGCGGCCGCCACTCGGCGACGGGACACCCCTCAATAGATAAAATCTCCTCCGCTATAAACCCATGCTCTCGTTCTCGCGGAAGACGCACAACGCACTCGAGCATTACACCTGGTTGCAGTGAATATTTCCGAATTAACGCATGGGGAACGGTCAAATCCTCAGGCCCCGGACGCAAATCATGGGCCGACCAGCGGATCGCCGAGTGATCCTGAACCCGCTCAAGCAATCCAGATCCCGTTACCCGACCACCACGCGCCAAGGAGTATCGGATGCGATCTGAGATAAATTGACGCCGTGTCGAGTCAGGCCGAATACGAATTCCAAGAACTTGATTGCCGGAAACAAGCTCTCGCAGCGGCAAGCTCTGAAGGTCATTAATGACTATCGGCTGCAAAGGCTCAGGAGCACCACCAGGCAATGAGGCATTCTCGTTGGGTGTCATTTCGGGTTGAACGTCTCTGGAGAAGGGAAAACAGGCATCGGTAAATGGCGAATAAAACTGCCGGACAAGGGCATTTCAACCAGTTACAGAGGACCACGAAGCCCTCGTGAAATTACTCCGCCTTGGGAGGAAAGTAACCGGGGGCAGCGGGGTCGGTTGTCTCGCCGATTGCTGCATTTTTTTTTGCTTTCGCTTCCTTCTCCTTCTTTTTCTCGGCGTAGCCAGGAATAGTCTCGGAAGCCGGATGCATCTCACAACCGGGATGCGCAAGGAGAAAGACAAATGAGCAAAGCAAGCATGTGGTGAAGGATTTCATGATTCAATCAATTCAATTGAGGTAGTGAGGTTGTGTTTGCGGCCGGCGGCAGCCAGCAGAGACCGGAGAGCGCGGATGGTATGCCCGCTTCTGCCGATCACCCGGGATGCGTCAGATTTCCGGATTGCCACATGAAAGTCAGCTCGGCCAGCAGATTCTGTTTTCGATACAACCACACTGGCTGGAAACTCAACCAGGGCACCTATCGCATAGCGCAGGAATTCCTCCATGGCGCAGGACGACTCAGGCGGCTAGTTTTTTGCGCGCCTTGTTAATGATGCTGCCAACGGTCTGACTGGGGCGGGCGCCACAGTTGATCCAATGCTCGGCACGGTCGAGCTTCACCGTGAAATTCTCACCCTCTTGCTTGGGATCGTATTTGCCAATGATTTCGATGAATTTTCCATCACGTGGTGACCGCTGGTCGGCGACAACGATGCTGTAATACGGATGGTTCTTGGCGCCTGCACGGCGCAGTCTGATTGCTACTGCCATAATTCGATAAGTTTTGTGATAAGTCGGGTTGTGAGACTGACTGATTTTTTGTGATTTGTCTTTAGGTTTTTCAACTGCCAGTCAATTGGAAGGGATTTTCAAAGGCGGAACGGCAAAGAACCTCCCGCCTTGGCCATGAGTTTTTTCATGGATCCCATGTTTTTCATCATTTTGCGCATCTGAGTGAAGCGCAAAATCAGATTATTTACTTCGGACACATTGACACCGCTTCCGCGGGCAATTCTTTGTCGGCGCCGGGCGTTTAAAATATCAGGCTTCGTGCGTTCTTTTGGAGTCATCGAAAGAATGATCGCCTCAACGCGTTTCATTTGTTTTTCGTCAACCGAGGCGTCTTTGATCTTGTCCATACCCGGAATCATGCCGAGCAAGTTTTCCAAGGGGCCCATGCGTTTGAGCATTTTGAACTGCTGAAGAAAATCATTGAGATCGAATGTCGCTGTTCGAAGTTTCGCCTCCATTCGGCGTGCATCCTCTTCAGTAATCGCATCCGCCGCGCGCTCAACGAGACTGAGCACATCCCCCATACCAAGAATTCGGCCAGCAAGTCGATCGGGGTGGAACACCTCGAATTGGTCGATCTTTTCTCCCACGCCGGCAAATTTGATTGGGCACCCAGTGACAGTACGCAGCGACAAGGCCGCGCCCCCTCTCGCATCACCATCAAGCTTGGTAAGCACGATTCCTGTAAGCCCGAGCGCAGCGTGAAACCGCTCAGCAACATTGACCGCCTGCTGACCAGTCGCCGCATCACAAACAAGAAGAACTTCCCGCGGCTGGAGAAAATTGCGGAGATTCTTGATTTCCTCAATGAGTGAATCATCAAGATCCTGCCGGCCAGCAGTGTCAAAAATCATGACATCCCCGTTGGCTGTGGCTCCCCATTCCAGCGCCTGTTTCGCAACAGCAATCACATCCCGCTCGCCGGGTTGGGGCTGGTATACAGGGGTTTCAACTTGCCGGCCGAGTACAGCGAGTTGGTCAATAGCAGCAGGGCGCTGAAGGTCGCAAGCCACCAGCAGAGGCGAATGCCCTTGCGCTTTGATCAAGCGTGCCAACTTGGCGGATGAAGTTGTCTTTCCAGCACCATTAAGACCAACAACAAGGATCCGGGCGGGTGCATCGAGATTCAGCGGCGCAGCATCCCCGCCGAGAAGGGACTGCAACTCGTCATGAAAAATTTTAACGATCTGTTGGCCTGGGGTAACGCTCCGGAGCACGGCCTCTCCCAGAGCCTTCTCTTTGACGCGTGCAATGAAATCCTTCGCAACCTGGAAGTGAACATCCGCGTCCAACAACGCCATGCGAACCTCTCGCATGGCGTCGTTAATGTTTGATTCAGTGATTCTTCCCTGCCCGCGCAGGCTTTTGAAGGTGTCCTGAAGTTTATCCGAGAGTCTGCCAAACATGATGCAGTAATTTTTAATGCCAAATCCCTGCCTGTGGGATGATTTTAACTCGATGCATTCGATTTTACACTAAGAAGAGCCTCCCCCCCCTTGAGCGCAGAACATCAAAGATCAACCAAGCATTGCGGCAACCATCGTACGCTCGTCAACAAGCTCTTGGTTGGTGAGGGCAATTTTCGATTTTGCAAACTCGTCGAGTGGGATATCCGTTAGAACCTCAAACGCACCTGGCGAAACAGTTTTAACTGGCATGCCAGCCCAGACCTCCGGATCAAACCCATAGCGCCCTTCGGATTTGACAGCAACAGAGTGGATCGTCCCCGGTGTGCTAAGATCTCGCACGTGATCAACCAAGGCGCTGGCAGCCGATGCTGCTGAGGAAGCTCCTCGGGCGGCAATGATCGCCGCACCTCGCTTGCCAACTTTTTCGCAGAACTCCCCTTCCAGCCAAGCACGGTCATTCACAACCACCTCTGCAGCCTTTCCGTTGATCTTCGCATGGCCGAAGGCGGGGAACATCGTTGGGCTATGATTTCCAAAAATAAAAAT
This sequence comes from uncultured Spartobacteria bacterium, assembly GCA_937888355.1. Taxonomy (GTDB): domain Bacteria; phylum Verrucomicrobiota; class Verrucomicrobiia; order Chthoniobacterales; family Terrimicrobiaceae; genus UBA967. Next base: position 10,226 of record CALAPX010000216.1, on the reverse strand, counting down.
ATCCTCCACAGCACTCGAAGCAACTCCAGCCTTCTTGGCAAGCATGGTGCGAGCACGATTCTGGTCGAGGCGAACCATGGCTGTGAAGCGATCAGGCGTAAGGCGGCGCGCCTTGCTGGCGGCAATCATCGTGTTTGTGTTGGCAGGATTGCCAACGACAGCCACGCGGGCATTCTCGGCAGCAACTTCATCGATCACCGTACCTTGTGCAGTGAAAATTTTGCCATTGTCGTTCAGCAGATCGGCGCGCTCCATCCCTGGACCACGCGGCTTGGCTCCAACGAGCAAGCACCAATTCGCATCACGAAAAGCGACCTTCGGATCGTCGCTGAGCACCATTCCGCTCAAGAGAGGAAAGGCGCAGTCGTCCAGTTCCATGGCAACGCCCTCGAGGGCTTTCATGGCTTTTTCAACCGGCACTTCAAGCAACTGCAGGATTACCGGCTGATCGGGGCCAAACATGGCTCCGGAAGCAATCCGGGGAAGAAGGGAATAGGAAATTTGACCGGCAGCACCAGTCACGGCAACACGGATGGGAGTTTTCATCAAGCGCGGAGACTAGATTCGCGACCCTCCCCCATCCAAGGAAAAACACTCTTCCTCTATCAAGCCGGAAGCGTGCAAACGAGAATTGTCGACTCCTCATCCACAGGGGCGACCTCCAACCTCTCTCCACTCGCTGGAATTAGGAAAAATCCACCTTTCTGGAATACTCGTCCGCCGCAGCGTACTGCACCGCCCGTTGAAACGCATAGAGCGAAGCGCCCCTTGGGACGCACATCCTGACTGTGCGAGAGAGCGCACTTTTGAACCCTGAACAGCGGACAATCGGCAACCATCAGGGAATCGGCCCCGCTGACGCCAGGCTCGAAATCATTAAAATCAATCGATTCCATCGATTCGCGGACATGCAGGGTTCGGGGCGCCCCATCAAGGCCCAACCGACCCCAATCATAAACCCGGTAAGTCGTGTCACTGTTCTGCTGGATTTCCACAATCAAATTACCCCCACCAATCGCATGCAGCCTGCCGCTTGGAATAAAAATGCTTTCGCCTGTGTGCACAGGAATGGCGTGCAGAGTGTCTTCAACACCGCCCGTTGCGAGTCGCTGCTCAAATTCCGCTTGGGTCACTCCTTTTTTTAAGCCCGCATAGACCAGCGCCTCCGGAAGGGACTCCAAAAAATACCAAACCTCTGTCTTTGGTTCGCCACCCATAGCAACTGCCTTATCGGCCGGGGGGTGCACTTGCACAGACAACTTATCCGCTGCATCGAGCAACTTAATCAGCAAAGGAAAACGGAACGCTGGAGAGGCGAGATAATCCTCACCAAAAATCTCATTTCGGTGTTTTTGCCACAATCCGTGAAGCGTCTCACCCTCAAAAATGCCAGAATCAACCACACTCTGGGCATCCTCACGATCAACAACCTCCCATAGCTCTCCTACCGGCACACCAGCAGGCAGTTTTTTTCCAGGCAGGGACTCGAAGCGGCGCCCTCCCCAGACACGTTCCATGGCAAGGGGATTGAATGTGATCACTGAGTTCATTTGGTGGACGATGATTCCCATCCTGAAGCACTAAGCGCAATCGGATTTTATCCCCGGCCATATGCACATAAAAATCGGGGCTTTCTCCCGAATGAGATTTCAGCGTAAAAGATATTCAATGTCCCATCTCCCCAAAGATTGGCGATTCTTGAGATCTGCTTGGATATATGCCCATGTTCTCACGGGCCATCCGGATTCCGCCACGACGCTAGTTACAGAAACCCTGAATTCCATAGCCAACCGCAATGACGTAGTCAGCGCCCGTCGTAGGAAGAGACTTTTTTTTTCGATGATGTTCCGAGCTGCGTTGGCCCAATCAACGGCATCTGACAACTCCTGCATCGACGCTGATTTCGTGAAATCGTTTCACGCCCTCTCAGAACCCGGTCGTAGCGCTCTGACACTCTTGTATCTGAGAGTTTTCCCTCCCGAGGAATTGGCCGACATCCTCGGAAAACCCATAATCGAGCTGGCCGATCTTCTTCAATCCACCCGTCGGGAAATTTCAACATTGATGCCTCCGGTGCAATGAATCCAAAAACTGCAAGGCGCATTCTCGCCACCCATGTCGAAGACCCCATAGGCGATATCCCATCCAATGTGGAAAGGGCTCTCACAGTCTTGGAAAAAACACCGGAATTGTTTTCCGAATATCGAGATCAGGTTGCCTTGGATAAAAAAGCATCGAGGCTTCTGGCAAATATCGAAATTCCCGATCCCGTCTTCGATAGTTTCACTAAAACAATCTCCTCCCTGCCTGCTTCCCGCTTTCGCTGGAACGACCCGGCCATGCTCGCTGTTCTGATAGGTGTCGTCCTCTTGGTTTTTGTTCTTGCATGGGATTTCCTTGGGCGCCCAGCCTCATTTCCCGTCGATGCAATGGAAATCGCCTCCGAGGTTAGCGGGATTGCTGAAGATAAATTTGAAAATGCCGGCCTTCCCGCTCAGGAAATGGAAGACTGGTTTGTCCTGAAGGGATTCGATGGATTCATTGCCCCTGGGCATTTGTCGGGGTTAATGGCCCAATCCGCCACACTACTTAAGTCAGGCAGAATGCCACTAGCGGTTCTTGAAATGCCTGCGAGCAACCTCCGAATCGCCAATTTTGACGCAGAGGCTGCGGACATCAATATGCCAGAAGGCGAGTGGCGTTTCACTCAAGTCGAACCCAGCTTATCAGCAGCAGTCAGAGTTGAGGGGGGGCAATGCGTCTTGGTTGTCCATCCGGGCCCCGTCGAGACCCTGAAACGGCAATTGGAGTGACACTTACTTCAACGCATCCAGCGCCGCTTGAACCTCGACGGCATGCTTGGCTGTCTCAGCGGATTCTGCTTTCCAAACCACTTTTCCGTCCTTCACGAGAAACGATTGACGTTTTGTAATAGGCATCCCGAATATGCCGGGAACACCAAATGCTTCGGCCACCTTGCCATCGGAGTCTGCAACCAAGGGAAAAGGCAAATGGTATTTCCCCTGAAATTTTTTCTGTGCATCAGCGTTGTCGCGGCTCACACCGACAACTTGTAAATTTTCGGCTTTCAACGACTCGAATGCATCACGCAAAGAACATGCCTGAGCAGTGCATCCAGGCGTGTCCGCCTTCGGGTAAAAAAATACCAGCGTCACCCCCTTCGCATAAGCATCGGCAAAATGAAACAAGGCACCATCTTGGTCCAGTCCTTCCACTCGCGGCGCCTCAGCTCCGACCTCAATGGCTTTTGCTTTGCTGCCAAATCCAAAAATGCCCATGGTGAGAATTGTAACGAGTGCGATGCGGATGAACATGCCAAAATCCTACTAGGCTACCTATACCCCGGCAAATGATGAATTTTCAGTTTCTATGAATTCCCGATCACTTCCCCTATTCGGCGTTCTGGCATCGTTTTGCTATGCGCTTCCATCTCTATTTTCCAGAGAATCCATCCATCTTCAAATCGCTAACGCATTCGAAGCCCAGTCCGACTGGGGACCATCGATGCTTTTTGATCAGGCAATGGCTTTTGCCTGGAGCAGAGGGGGCATTGTCTCCGCAGAGTTACTTTTCTTTTTCATTTCCGTGCTTCCATGGATCATCTTGTTTGCCTTTCTTACCTTGGCAACCCGCCTGATGCCAGCTCCCAGGGCGACTCGGCTCAGAACTATCGCCCTGTTGGGCGCCGCACTTCTTGGATCCTACGGACTCTGGCAATCATACCATGCATATCGCACCGACGTGCGCCCCCCCTTGCTGACTGGTCCTCTTTTGCTCCTTGAAGAATCTACCACTACAAACGGCAGAATCTATCTCGACCAGCGAGCCTTGGCTTTCGCTCAAATGTTCGACCACCACCATGCAGGCGGATTCTCAACCCCTGAGGAGCATTTAGATGTCCTTGAATCTCCTCTGGCATGGCGAATCGAAGATCGCAAAGCGCCATTTTCCGCAGTGGTTCTGACATATCCTTTCGCAAATTCGCGGCGGCTTTTTGATTTTCTTTCCGCTTCCCCTGAGTGGGCTCTGGGCTCGATAGACAACAAAGGCGTGTTATTTCGAAGAACCTTTACCGAATTAAAGCGGCCCACGTTGAAAATAGCCCGCCAACTTTTTTATTCCCCAAGAGAACAATCCATCTGGCTCGGCCAAGCGGCTCTGGTGCTCGAAGCCGCCGGGCAGCATACTCAAGCTGCGGCATTAATGGATGAAGCTCTGGCATTGACTCCGCAGGACCCCCGAATCTTGGCGAATGCAGCTTCGCTTTCTGCCGCTCACGGAAAATGGCACCGCGCCAAATCCGAGGCAAAAATGGCTACCTCCTTTGATCCCAAATCGATTTCCGCTCACTATCTCCTCGCCTTGGCATGCATGAAAACAGGCGCCCTCGACGCCGCCTTGAACGAATCCGCCAAACTTGTCCAACTTGCTCCAGGCGATGCATCCACCCAACTCCTCCGCGCGCGAATCGCTGAAGCGGCTAATGATCCAGCCACAGAGGCGGCCTCGCTGGAACGCCTTCTTGAAATCGCCCGCTCTCAAAACCAACCTACCGATGGAATCCTTCTTCTACTCGGTCAAGCTTGGGCTCGTGCTGGTTTTCCTTCTCAGGCCCTCAAAAACAAGCGGGCCGCTCTAAGTGGTGATCTATCATCCGAGCAACGCAAACTCGTCGAGGAGTCCATTGAGCTTATTGAAAGCAGAATTTTTCCCTGAAATTTGAGTGGCACATTGAGTGCCTCTTTCTTACTCCGGTGAGGCACTCCAAAACTGCTCGAAGGCCTCGGACCAATCTCGCCATTTGACCCGGCTTCTTCCAGCTGCCCCCATCATCCGGCGCCCTTCTCTATCCTCGGCAAGTTGGGCCACTGCGGATGCCAAGTCGTCGGCATCAAGACCTCGAGTGATCAATCCGTCCACCCCATGCTCAACAAGATCCCTTGGCCCGCCGATATCCGAGACCACCACCGGAATTCCGCTCGCCTGTGCCTCGAGAATGACATTTCCAAAAGTGTCCGTTGTACTAGGAAACACGAACATGTCTGCGGAAGCGTAAGCCCGCGCCAAGTCTTCGCCGTCAAGATACCCTGTAAAGATTCCATCTTTTAACAATCGCTGCATTTCGGCCATGTATGGCCCATTGCCGACGATCAGCGGCCGGATGCGGTGACCGTTTTGCATCAATCTCCGGAGGGCCGTCACCAACACATCGAGATTCTTCTCCTTGGAGACGCGCCCAACAAACAACATGCCAACCTCTCCCTCAAGGAGGCCCCGCGAGGCCCAGAACTCTGCATCACGCTTGGCAGGATCGAAAAGGCGGGTATCGAGGCCCCGGGGGAGGATCCGCAGGCGCTCGGCGGGGATGCCCCGCTCGATCCAACATTTCCGGTAGTCCTCGGAGTTCACATATAAAACATCCAGCTGGCTGTGGAACCAATGCATGTAATTCCACGTGAGGGTTTCCATGAATGAATCGTCTGTGAGGATTCTCACATATTGCGGAAAATCGGTGTGGTAGATACCCACCGTGGGCAAACCAAGTGATTTCGCTGCGGCCAAGGCGCACAGACCAACCGGACCGGGAGTACTAATGACCACCTCGGAAAAACCGCCCCGCTCGAGATAGTCGAAGATTTCCAATACGGGAGGAAAACTCAGACGCTGCAATTCATATTCCGGCAACTCGAACTCGCCGATCGGCTCGAAATTCACCAGCGGCACCCCGTGATCGGCAACCTGCGATCGGCAGGTCATGATCGTGATGTCGTGTCCTGCGGACACCCCGGCAGCCGTCATTTTTCGAATCGTTGTGGCTACCCCGTTCACATCCTCCAAGGTATCAGTGAACCACGCCCTCTTATTGTTTTTTAGAGGTTCCGGCATCGTTCCGGAAATCTGCATGACTGAGTTTCTCAGCCACTCCCTGCGAGGCAAGCGGAAGGCGTGGAGGTATGGGCTCAACAACGCTGCAACCGGCGCGAGCGGGATCGCAGATTGGATGCTTTCCAGGAATTTCCCATTCGAGATCAGCTTGATGCACTCCGTAAAAAATCTGTAACCGAGCTTGTTCGCGATTGTGTTCGCAATCAAAAATGATCGGCGCTCCACCTCAGCCACTCCATCGGTTCCTCGCGCCATAGCCGCTTGAAATTCTGGATGGTTCAACGTTTCGGATAATTGCTTCCAGAAAGGCATGTTACCCGACTTTGCCAGGTCGAATATCTTCCCGGTCAAAATGCCCTGCGTTACAAACCCGAATTTGTCCAAGAGGGAAAATTCCGTGGGATTCCGGCCCTCCATGAAGCGTGACGTTATTTTTTCGAGCAATGCCATAGCAGGATAGCCTTGCTTTGCGGGCATACGCTCCCTGGCAAATTGAATCGCTGTATTGTAAGTACCGTGCGCCATGGCCAGGGGTGTGCCTCCCCTGCCCAATGGACAGCAACGCCCTTCGCGAAGATGATCCAGAAACGTTACTGCATTGGAGCATTCAGGCGTTTCGGTAAATGTTCTGCCTGCAGACAGGCCTCCTTGATCGTCTGATCCCCCGACCAACACTTTTTTCCAAGGCTCTGGATGAGTCGGTTCGATGCCTGTTCGGGCATTGAAGATCTCGATCCGGCGCGGAGTGAGGCCACCAAGGCAAAATGTAGCACACTCGCTGACAATCGCCGGATACCGACCATTCAACCCTTCAAAATGCCGAAAAAGGAGCGCCAATTTTTGAAGGTGCAAATCCGTTAATTTTCCATTCACGCTGTGAAAAGGATGTGCCACGGCATGGGCGATCCCTGCCGAAAAAAGATAACGTTGAAGATCGTAAACACTCTCCCGGGCCTTCGCGATATCGAAGTGCTGCTCCTCGGTGATGCCCCAGACCAGCACATTCACCCGACATTCATCCTCAGGAAAAACAGCAACCACCTCCTCGCTTAAAAAAACACCGGGCAAATGCGCGATTTCAAGGCACCCAGCAAGGGTGTTTTGATCGGTCAGTGTTACAAAATCCATCCCGGACTCGCGAAGCCGTCTATACAAATCAAGTGGAGCCGAACAGCTTGCCGGAAAATCCAGTCGCCTGAGCACCCAGTCCGCAGCGCGATCGCTGTAACGCGAATGCACATGAAGATCGGCTCTGGATTTTGGATCGCTCATGGGTCGTTTCGTTGAAGGGTGACCCATTGCTGATATGTCATGGCCCGACGCCCGGCAAGCATCGTACGGGTCAATGACAGAATTTGACGCCTGATCGCCCCATGTTCCCAATCAGGCGGGTGAATTCCGATCCGACACAATAGCGAACCGGACGTGGCTTCTGCTAAGAAGCGGTTCCATGCAAGACTGCACACTCTCCTCCACCCCGCTCTCACACTCCACACCAGACTCCGTGAAGAAAAATCCCGAGCGCTTTTAAAATCCCTCACCATGCCAATCCTCGTTGTGTAATCGAATCCCTCGTCCCTCACTGCTTCCTCGGCGTGTGAACCCAACAACCATGCGGGAGCGATGAAGCCCTTGGCCTCTACCCCGCATGCTGCCAACTCTTCTCTACCTCGCCGCAACATTTCTCGTGCCTCTTCGTATTGGCAGTCAAAGAACTCCCCCTCACCGGCTGTGTAGGATTCTGTTACTATCCGCATAGCGAACCCATCACCTAACCTGCTCTGCCGGCGATGAAAATACCCGTGCTGTACCACCTCGTCCCCTTTGCAAACCCTTCCGGAAAGCCATTCACCAAAGCCCGCACAATCAGAAATCCTGCCTTTGCCATGATGATCTGGGATGACCAACAGCGATACGGCATCCAGACCACAACCTCCCAGTTCCCCCAAAATCTCCTGCGTCCGACTCCATGTCACCGGACTGACATCGTGTATCGAAACCACCACTGCGGGCGTCTTGGTTGCCTTTTGCATTTGCGAACACGCGATAATAGTGGAAAGTGACCGCAATGTCAGACGAAAATCAAAAACCATCAAAAGACAACCGCCCACGCCAAACCGGCGGACAGGATCCTCAACTAAATTGGCGCGGGCTCATTCTGTTTGCTGTTGCCTTCGCCCTTATTGGAGGTGCGTTTCTTTTCCGCGGAAACAATTTTGCGCAACTCGAACAGATCCCCTACCCGAAATTCCTCCAAATGGTCAAAGAAGGGAAAATCATTTCGACTCCCGAAGTGCCCCTCCAACTGGTCGTTGAAGAAGGACGCAACACCCAGTATTTTGAAGGAAAAGCCAAGTTTCCTTCCCCTACAACTGGGGAAGAATCCCCTGTTGCATTCCGAACCCCGATTTTCACCCAGTTCAACGGATCGGAAATCGAGAAAGCGCTCAGCGAGGCAGGGATCACTCCAGCGATCAGTCCGAAATCCGACCTTCTCGCCTCAGCTCTGGTGAGCTTTCTGCCCATCGTCCTATTTCTGGTCATCCTCTATTTCTTTTTCCGCTCGCAGATAAAAATGGCAGGCAAGGGCGCCTTGAACTTTGGCAAGTCGAAAGCCCGTATGCTTTCCAAGGATAAAAATCGCATCACCTTCAAGGACGTTGCCGGCGTGGAAGAAGCGAAGGACGAGGTTCAGGAACTCGTCGAGTTTCTCAAGGATCCGAAAAAATTCCAAAAACTAGGCGGGCGCATCCCCAAAGGCATCCTCATGGTCGGCTCTCCGGGAACCGGCAAGACACTCATTGCACGAGCGATCGCCGGAGAGGCCGATGTCCCATTCTTCTCGATTAGCGGATCCGACTTCGTTGAAATGTTTGTCGGCGTCGGAGCTTCGCGGGTACGGGACATGTTCGAACAGGGCAAAAAGTCTGCACCATGCCTCATGTTTATTGATGAAATCGACGCTGTCGGTCGCCACCGTGGGCACGGCATGGGCGGGGGGCATGACGAGCGAGAGCAGACACTCAACCAACTACTTGTCGAGATGGATGGCTTCGACACCCAAGAGGGGGTCATCATTATCGCCGCTACCAACCGGCCTGATGTGCTGGATCCCGCCTTGCTCCGGCCAGGGCGCTTCGACCGTCAGGTCACCGTGCCACTTCCCGATGTCGCCGGCCGCGAAGAGATCCTTAAAGTCCATGCGAAAAAAATTAAAGTGGCCGAAGGAGTTACCCTTTCAGTCCTCGCACGCGGCACGCCAGGATACTCGGGGGCTGAACTCGCCAACGTGCTAAATGAAGCGGCTCTCCTCGCCGCACGAAAAGGCCTCAAGGCGGTCACTATGCATGAACTTGAAGAGGCCCGCGACAAGGTTCGCTGGGGCAAGGAGCGCCGATCCATGGCAATGAGCGAACGTGAAAAAATCTCCACCGCCTGGCACGAGGCCGGCCATGCAACGCTCAACGTCCTCTTGGAGCACACAAGCCCACTCCACAAGGTCACGATCATTCCCCGCGGCCCCTATCTTGGAGCGACGATGTATCTTCCAGAGGGCGATAAATACTCGACCCAACAAAAAGAGGCCCTCGACCTCCTTGCCGTCACCATGGGTGGTCGCATCGCAGAAGAAATGTTTACCAAGGATATCTCAAATGGTGCGGCGGGTGATATCCGGCAAGCTACCAGCTTAGCGCGAAAGATGGTCTGTGAGTGGGGAATGAGTTCACTCGGCATGATTAGCTTTTCTGAAGGCAATGAGCATGTCTTCCTCGCTCGCGACATGTCCCGCTCCCGTGAATACAGTGAGCATACCGCCCAACAAATTGATGCCGAGGTCAAGCGTATCATCGATGAAGCTTACGTGCGTGCAGGCCGCATTTTAGAGGATCGCCGCAGCGCCGTGGAGATCATTGCCAATGCCCTGCTTGAATACGAAACCCTTGACGCCTCACACGTAAAAGAAATTCTCGAAACCGGCTCGATTCAAAACCCGCCCACTGTCGAGCTCGCCCCGCCTCCATTGCCACCGGCCCCCACCGACTCGACTCCTGAGCCTCCGGAGGCCATCAAACCGCAATTACCGTCAGGGGGACTGCCATCACCAGCTCCGGCATAGGTTTAGTTGATTACCGCGGTCCACACCCAACTTGAAAGCGCTGTGGTGGTGTAGTGGATATCGAAGCCCTTTTAACTTTGATCTTGCCCATTATTGGCTTGCTGCTTGAGATTCATGCACTGCCTTCAATGACGCAGGCAAAAAACAAAAAAACACCAATATTAAAAAACTACTCCTCCTACCACTCGCTGCAGCCCTTATG
>CALAPX010000215.1 GCA_937888355.1 uncultured Spartobacteria bacterium | reverse complement strand
ATTTTTAAAAAGACTCAATGAGCAGTAATTCAATGGAATCAAGTTTTATTAATTTACAACAATATTACAACCCAACACCCAAACGTGAATAGTGATATTTTTCGTTTTATATTTCTTTATTCGCGCTATGAGAAAGGGGTTGTGGCACGGAGCCTCAGCCATAAGTAAATGAAAAAAAGAAACATTCTTTTGGCAATTACTACAACCCACCATGGGTTGTATCGGGGAGTTGCACGATTTGCTCGAGAGCACAACTGGCACTTGACGACCGACATGCTGTACGCTGCATCGATCCCGCGCGGATGGAAGGGCGACGGGATCATTTCCCACGTGGGATATTGGAATGAACTAGCCGATTTCATTCGTGGAGTTGACTGCCCCCGGGTCGAATTAACCAATGTCCGCAAGGATCTCGGAATCCCTTATGTGGAAGGCGACAACCGTGCGATCGGAGCGCTGGCCGCCGCCCATTTTCTGGAGCGGAATCACCGGCATTTTGCGTGGTTTCCATTCACCAACGATGTCCTTAATCAAGAGAGGCTCAACGGATTTTCCGAGGCGATCGAAGCCGCCGGGTTCCAATTGACGATACTGCCGCCGCTACACGAACTGAAAGGCTTCAAATGGCAGGGAAACTGGGAGAAAAACCTCACCCGGATTGCGACGGCCCTTGCCGCTCTTCCCAAACCGTCGGCGGTTTTTTGCTACAATGACTGCGCCGCCGCCAATGTACTCAGCGTTTGCCAGGAGTTGGGAATCGCCGTTCCGGAGGAGATGGCCATCTGTGGTGTGGATAATGACGAACTGCTTTGCGAGGCGGTGACCGTGCCCCTGACGAGCGTGGTCCATGATCTGGAAAGCGTGGGTTACCAAGGAGCCGCCTTGCTTGAACGCCTGATGAATGGAGAGGTGGCACCATCGGACATTCCCAGGATTCCTCCTAAGGGGATCATTTTCCGCAAGAGCACGGACATGCTTGCAGTGGACAATATCGAAGTGGCTCGAGCCCTGCGTTGCATCAAGGAGCGCCACAGCGAAGCGAACTTACAAGTCTCCGAGATCGTCGCTGCGACATCGATCTCCAGACGACCCCTTGAAATTGCTTTCAAAAAGGAAGTCAGTCGCACCATCAACAACGAAGTCACGCGTGTCCGTCTTGAAAAAGCCATGCACCTTCTGCAGCATACGGATCACCCGGTGGGAGATGTTGCGGTCGCTTCCGGATTCGCTGGAGCCAACCAATTCCACCGTGTCTTCCGAGCGAAAACCGGGGTTTCTCCCAAGCAGTACCGCATCCGCCAAGGTGCTGAGAGTTCTCGTAGCTGAGTCGAAACGATTTAGAGCGAAAAGACGCCTGCTGAGGAACAGGGCTTTCTTCTCCCTCAAAAAATCCGTTGCTCCCCCCACAAATGTCCGACCACCCTTTTTAAGGTGTTGGAAATATGAACAACCGTCTTAGCCGCCTTATTCATTCGATCACAGGAATGCTTCAAGCAAATGGTCCTGAAAAAACACTGCAAACTGAGTTCGATTTTGGATCCCCAAAAAATGCCTCCCTGAGGATTCGCCTCAATCTTGATGAGAAAAATATATCCCTAATGCTGGACTCCATCTCTACCGCTCTCGCCAGCGGAGCTGCGGAGTTGCGTCTGGAACTTATTGGGCCCGGCATCCTACTCCATGACCACGCTCTCATGCTTTTTGATGAACTCAAGAAGCGCCCGTCAACAATGGCGCTTCACGTCCACTCACGCACCTGCCTGGCGGATGGCGCCATCCTTCTCTGGCTGGCAGGCGATACCCGCACGATCCGCTGGGATGCGTGGATCCAACTTGGGCATATGCCTCCCCTTCCCTCGTTGGCGGTCCATGGCGACTACTTGGGGGCGGTACAAATCGCGGAGGAGGATCCCTCCGCTACGGATCTGCGCACGATCATGGAATACCTCGGCGAGTGGCTTCCAGTAGGCGAAATCGCTGGATTGCGGCTATTCAGGAAAGAATTGGAGGAAATGGGTCTGCTTAACGACAATGCCTCAAACAAACAACTGGAAACATTGTTTGCTCGCGGATCCAGCTTTTCATCGCCCACCGAGGCTTCCTCTATAGCTCCAGTGGCGGATAGTCCGTGTATCCTACTGGACCCGGTGTATAAAACGTCGCGGGATCAGGGGCATTGAGTGGAGCCTTTTTCGAGATGCGCCACGGCAAGTCTGGATTGGCAAGAAATGCCGTTCCGAATGCCACGGCGTCAATTATTCCTGAAGAGATCGACTCATCAGCCTCTTCGGGAGAGTAGGCCATATTTGCAACTAAATTACCGCTGTAGTTGGAGCGCACGGCGGCGAGCACATCCCCTTGTTGCATGCCTAGCAAATCGGCACGCATCACGTGAAGGTAGGAAAGGGAAAAAGGTTCGAGTGCATGGGCAAGCCAAGTTGCAAGACCGATAGGGTCGCTATCGGACATGCTATTGAAGGAGTTCAGCGGCGAGATTCGTACAGCCGTCCTTCCACCTCCGAATACTCCCGCCACAGCCTCTAGCACCTCAAGCAATAGACGGGCGCGGCACTTGATCGGACCACCATAGGCGCCGGTCCGCTTGTTGGACCCGTTGCGCAAAAACTCGTCAAGCAGGTAGCCATTCGCCGCATGGATCTCAACGCCATCAAAACCGGCGGTTTTGGCATTCATGGCGGCGATTCGAAAACCCTCGATAATGCCCGGCAGCTCTTCATCAGAAAGTTCCCTAGGTACGTCATAAGGCTTCTTGCCATCGGGAGTCGTGACTTCGTCGTTCGTGATAGCAATCGCGCTAGGAGCAACAGGCTGTGCGCCGTTATTGAAGAGAGAGTGGCAAGCTCGCCCACCATGCCAAAGCTGAAGAAAGATGCGACCATCCTTTCCATGCACAGCATCCGTCACGCCACGCCATCCCGCAATTTGCTCTTGCGAGTAAATGCCCGGCTCAGCGTAAAAAGCGGAATTCCCCTCCATTACCATTGTGGCCTCGGCAATGATAAGCCCTGCTGATGAGCGTTGAGCGTAGTATTCGGCCATGAGCTTTCCTGGCACATGGCCGGCTTCGGCGCGGCATCTGGTGAGCGGGGCCATCAGAACGCGATTGGGGAGCTCGAGGGATCCGAGTGTGAGAGGTGAAAATAGGGATTTCATAGGGTCAGGCTTTGGTTTTCAGAAATTGCCAGAGGGGGCGCGCCACAAAGAGGCCCTGGATTAAAGCGGGAATGGCAACAAC
>CALAPX010000214.1 GCA_937888355.1 uncultured Spartobacteria bacterium | reverse complement strand
GTGAATGAGGGCATTACTTTAAAAATCCACAGCTTCACACGCTATTGAATTTCTAAAGCAATATATTGAGATTCATTGCATTCCTTAGATCTCAACTATCTGTTACATATATTATGTGAAGTTATTGTTATCCCGATAATGCAGCGCTGATTGACACGGTGTGAATAACTTTCGAACAACCTCCACAACCCCGGTTGAAAGCCCGTTAAAACGAGCAACCGGGTGGAGATATTCACAGAAGGCTCAAGCGAGAACCTTCTTTTGGAGATAATCAAACAAGGAAACCAACCCCTCGCTGCCTTGGGCGCTGATAGGAATTACCTTTAACTTCGGGAACCGTTGCTTGAATGCCTTAAGATGGTCGACAGCCTCATCGAGGTCCATCTTGTTGGCGATGATACAAGCCGGCTTGGCCGCAAGTGTCGGATCGTAAAGTTTGAGCTCCTTGCGGAGCTGCTGGTAATCGTCGATCGGGCTCCGTCCCTCGCTGCCCGCCATATCGAGGACATAAAACAACGTTTTGCAACGAACGATGTGCCTGAGGAATTCGTGCCCCAAGCCGCGGTTTTCGTGAGCCCCTTCGATAAGCCCAGGAATATCGGCAATTGTCGCACGCTTGTATTCAGGAAGCTCGACCACACCCACGAGTGGATGAAGGGTCGTAAAAGGATACGCCGCCGCCTTCGGCCGGGCTGCAGACACCACCCCCAGGAGTGTGGATTTTCCGGCATTTGGATATCCCACAAGCCCGACATCGGCAATCGTGCGGATCTCAAAGACAAACCACCCTTCCTCGCCAGAATACCCTTTGGTGTGCTGGCGGGGCACACGGTTTGTTGACGATTTGAAATGCGTATTGCCCTTGCCGCCGTCACCACCTTTGCAGAGGAGAAATTCTTGTCCCGGTTCGCTGAGGTCGACGATCGGCTCCTCTTCGACTTCGTCGCGCTGATCTTGTCCTGCACGATAGACCACTGTGCCGATTGGCACCCGAACATAGGTCACCTTCGAACTCCTGCCGTGCTTGTTTTTTCCCATGCCATGCGCACCACGTTTGGAACGGATCAAGGGCTCGAAAAAAAGTGCGACAAGGCTGGCCACATCGTGATCTGCGACAAGGACGATATCTCCACCCTTGCCACCATCCCCGCCATCTGGCCCTCCATGTGGAATGTATTTTTCTTTGCGAAAACTGCAGCATCCATTGCCCCCGTCGCCGGCCTTGGCATGGACACGGATTTCATCGACGAATTTCATGTGTGGCGCAAGGTGCACCAGGCCCGCCTGCAAGTCGACCTCGATTTTATAAAGACGCTTCCTGATTTGAACTCTTCATCCGATTTCCCGGGAAATGAATGTCGTAAACAACCCCACCTCCCTTGCCTGCGCCAGGCCGTGGTTCAATCCCCAGAGACCGATAAGCTTTTTCCAGTTCCTGGGGATTGTTCCGTAGTTCTGGAAAGAGTCTCTTCAAGCGTTCCTTCACCCAGCGTTTGGCCATCCGGTTTTCCATTGGCGCCAATTGCTCTGCGGCACCTCCACTCAGATAGTCCAAAAAAGGGATTCGCACTTGCGTTACGGTTCGTCGCCGTTGGATATCAGCGCCCGTTTTTCAAAACGCCGCCGAAAGAGTGGCAATGTGAGCCAATAACTCAGCAACGCTGCCGGAGCTGAGAGAAAGAACGAGCCGACAAGTATTGGAAGGCCCAAACCAAAAAACGTCGACCACTTCATCAGATCATGGAAGCTAAACTTCAAATGGGCCGCTGTTGGTTGAAGTTTGCCGAACATCCCCAAAAGCCTTTCTCCGATTGTGTATTCGATTTCCAGCAAGACTGGCCAGATGGGAGTAACCACATCGTGTAACGATACGGCGATCACTGCGGCAATCGGATTGCAGCGGAGCACATACGCCAATGCCAGGCAAAGGAGGGTCTTCAAACCGAAGAGCGGCGTGAACCCAACAAACATCCCGATGGCCACCCCGCCAGCAAGCGCATGCGGCGCATCATGGAGACTCAAGAGTTTCCCGCAGAGGGAACGAAAATGCGCGGCTATCTTACGAAGCATGGCGACATTTCATAACAATCCTTCTTTATGAACAAAGCCAAATCCCCAATCACGCTGTTTTCTTAAAGCATTGCCCATGATCTTGACTCGCTTACTGGAGATCCCCATTACTCCCGCCCAGGCAAAAATGAGTCAGAATTCCTCCCCCAACCCTTCCCCGCGCGTGCTTGGCATCGATATCGGAGGCAGCGGGATTAAGGGTGCTCTCGTAGACACCCGCACGGGAACCCTTGCCAACAGAGCGTTTCCGCCTCCCAACGCCACGCCCGTGCCGTCCTGAGGCTGTGGCTGAAATTCTCGCACAAATCGCAGGCCATTTTGATTACTATGGCTCTGCAGGCATCACGTTTCCGGGCATCGCAACCAATGGGGTCATCTATTCAGCTACCAACGTCGATTCCTCATGGCTTCGCACCGGTGCAGCCAAATTATTCCAGAGCTATGTTGGGGGATCCGCAACGGTAATCAATGACGCTGATGCCGCTGTTTATGCAGAAATGCGCTTTGATGCAGGCAGAGAGCGTTCCGGCGTGGTCATTATGCTTACTTTTGTCACAGGAATAGGCTCCGCTATTTTTTATAACGGCGTCCTTCTTCCCAATACCGAGTTGGGGGCTCTTCAACTCCGCGGCAAGGACGCCGAACTCCGCGCCTCGGAACAAGTTCGCAACCAAAAAGACATGTCCTTCAAAAAATGGGCTGGCATTGTCTCCAAGTTTCTCGCCTCCTTGGAAAAACTCTTCTCTCCGGAGCTTTTTATTATAGGTGGAGGTATCAGTAAAAAAGCCGATAAATTTCTCCCTCACCTTCAAGACAAATCCGACGTCCATATTGAAGCAGCCAGAATGCAAAACAACGCTGGAATCATCGGCGCCGCATGCCTTGCGAAGATTCGCGCTTGATCTTCCCAGAACAATCGGTCACCTTGCGCCTCCTTCAAGCGGGGTCTTAGCTCAGTTGGTAGAGCGCCTCAATGGCATTGAGGAGGTCAGGGGTTCGAATCCCCTAGGCTCCACCACCCAGCTCCTCCATGGCAGGTCACAATAAATGGTCGAAGATCAAGCGCCTCAAAGCGGTGCTCGACTCAAAACGCGGCAAAGTCTTTTCACGCTATGCCAAAGAAATTGCGGTGGCTGTTCGTCTCGGCGGCTGTGATGCCTCAACGAATCCTCGCCTTCGTAGTGCCGTTCAAGCCTCTCGTGCCGCGAATATGCCCAATGACAATATCGATCGCGCGATCCGCAAAGGCACTGGCGAGGGCGCTTCCGGCAATGCCGTCGAGGAACTTGTCTACGAAGGATACGCTCCTGGCGGGGTGGCCCTCCTTATCGAAGCCTCCACAGACAATAAAAACCGTACCGCTCCAGACTTGCGCTTGGTGCTTGGAGACCATGGCGGCAATCTCGCCTCATCTGGCAGCACCTCCTACCTGTTTCAACGGGTTGGTCATATCGAACTTCAAGCTCCCTTAACCGAGGAGGATCATCTTCTTGAAGTGCTCCTCGAAGCAGACGCTGGAGATTGCACCCATCAGGATGGTGTTTTTTATATTACCACCCCGCCGGACAAACTGTTCGCCGTTCTCGATGCTCTCCGCTCTGCCGGCTTTAACGCTCCAAGCGGCACGCTGACTTACGAACCACAGACCACGATCACTGTCGATGCCTCAACCGCCAAGCAAGTCGAAGAACTTTGCGACGCCCTTGAGGAACTCGACGATGTCCTTCAAGTGCACAGCAATCATGAGCAATCAGGGGAATCGTGACGCCCCCTTCACTCAACTTTTACGGATTGCAGAAGAAGTATTGCAATCCCTCCGGAGTGCACTCCCCCACCCGCTCCAACGCCAACTCAACGCCGTTCCCATACTGCTTGAGGATCTCCCCTCCTCCGCTCAAATAAAAGATGGCATCGCAGACAATCAACTTGGCCTCTTTGTCGGGGCACCTGTTGGGGAAACCCACTCCACTCATCCCCCGCGCATCATCCTTTGGCTCCGTAACCATTGGGATATGTGCAATGCGATTGAATCTGACTACCGCGCTGAGGTCCGCACCACGCTCCTTCACGAATTAGGTCACTTCCTCGGGCTCGATGAAGCCGAAATCAATGAGCGTGAACTCCAGTGATCTTTAAGGCTTGCAAAAAAACCGATCCCAGATCAAATTCCCTAACTCTTTCCACTGACCCTATCGTCCAGCGGTTAGGACACTGCCCTTTCACGGCGGTAACACGGGTTCGAATCCCGTTAGGGTCGCCACCTTCGCAAAACC
>CALAPX010000213.1 GCA_937888355.1 uncultured Spartobacteria bacterium | reverse complement strand
TTGGGGGATATCCAAACGAGGCGGTGTAGAACCTCAAGGTCTCGCGTACCTTTCGCGCCAACTCCAATCCCGGATCAATATACGGAACGGTCGCAATGTGACGCCCACAAACGCCAATGGCATCAGGAAAAATATGCTTCAAAAAAGGCGAAGCCCCGTGCGCTGAACACAAAATCGACAACACCGACTCGGCGTGGCAATGCGCAACCCATTCCACCCCCTCGGCTGACAGGCAAACCGCATGCATAAAGGTCTCCACAGATGGAAGCTTCGCTTGATGATCAACACGCGCGGATTCGAGCACAGACCGAACCCCCGAGTCGTTGAGGTTCTTGTCTTCAAGTGCGGCCAGAACGGCATCCAAACGAACTTGAGTGAATTCCTCCTCGCGGATTTTCATGAGATCGCAGCCCGAGGACTTCACAAGAAAAGTGCCATCGTCAAGACCCGCACTAGCGTTCCCCTCACCCAACATGGCGAGACGACGGTCAGGACGCCCTATCTCATGGGACAAGGCAACAAGACGGGATACGATGTGTGACATAGGGAAAGAGCGGGGAGGATTTATTCGGGTAAAAAGGAAATGTCTGAAACTGCACTGAAAAAAGCACGGATCCCTCTTGTTTCCAATGGATGTATTTGACGAGTTAATGTCTATATTTGATCTAATGACACCAAAATGCCCGCCACCAGGTTTTCTCGATTCCCATACTCGCAGGGGACGGTATGTATTTCTTGATAGAGACAAGTCCCGACGCCGTCTTGATGTGATTTGTGCCGGGTGGGAAGACTGCAGCGCAGACTTTGAAATCAAGCGCCCATCGTTCCCTTACCCGACCATGGAACTTCTGGCTGGTGGCCAGTGGATCATTGGGTCAGGAAAATCCTGCCGCCAATCCGGTCCTGGCACTCTTGTACTCTACGGACCATCCACCCCGGTCGCACTTTGCGCGACAGGCCCGGGTCCACACAGCAAATACTTTCTCGTCCTCTCTGGCGCGAACATCACCGCTCAATTTCAAAAGGCTGGAATCCCAGCCCATGAAACGATCCTTCACCTCCAACATGGGATGCTCATGGATCTCTTTGAACAAATCATCAGCTGCTCAAGTCTCCCCGAGGCACATAAAAACATAGTTGCTTCAGCGATCGCCTCGGCTCTTATCCTACGCGCTGGAGCCTCTCGCCTCCCGGTCAAAGGAAACGCAAAGCAAGACGGAACAGCATTTGAGAGATGCCGGGCCTACATGGAGTCGCACTACCCTGAAATCCTTGGCATCGGAATGGCGGCTGAATCATGCCATGTCACCTTGGAACATTTTTCCCGATTATTTCGCAAGTTCACCGGAACCACCGCTGAACGATTCCTTACCGCCCTTCGCGTGAACCACGCTGCACGCATGCTCCAACAATCAAACCTTACGGTAAAAAATATCGCTATTTCTGTAGGGTTCAAGGACCCCTACCACTTTTCAAAGGTCTTCAAAAAAATCCACTCCGTCTCACCGCAGAAATACCGCTCCCAGTTTCACTGAGGATTGATCTTCCAAGGATTCATCGCCACGCTTCCGGCATGACTATTGCCTCGCTGATCGCCCGTGCCGCCGAGACTTTTCCTCTCACCCCCACGGAAATCGAAGCAGCCTGTAACCTCCTTCTAGACGAGGCCCAACCGGTAGACCAACGAGCCGCATTCCTTGGAGCGCTGCACCGCCGAGGTGAAACCCCGGATGAAATCGCATCGTTCGTTGATCTCCTCCTACAACACGCTGTACGATTCCCTGCCTCCGGCGCTGGATGCATCGACGTCTGCGGGACAGGAGGCGACAAGGCCGGATTTTTCAACATCTCCACCGCCACCATGTTCGTCGCCGCCGGTGCCGGCGCTCGCGTGATCAAACACGGGAATCGTGGCATCACGTCAAAATCCGGCGGCGCGGATGTCCTCGAGGCACTTGGAGTCAATATCGCCCTCACCCCCGACCAAGCCGCTTCCGCGCTTGAGAAGAGCAGATGTTGCTTCCTCTTCGCCCCCGCGTGGCACCCCGCCTTCAAAGCCGTCGCCCCCGTCCGGAAATTCCTCGCAGACCAAGGCTCCGCCAGCATTTTCAACATGATCGGGCCGCTCCTGAACCCCGCACGCCCAGACTATCAACTGGCGGGAGTGTTCGACCCATCCCTCGTCCAGACTTACGCCGGCGCGTTCAAAACACTCGGTCGTAAACGCGCGTGGGCCGCCCACGGCACAGGTCCCGATGGACTCCGCCTCGACGAGATTTCCCCCCTCGGCAAGACGCAAGTCACCGCATGGGAAGAAGGAGTCATGCGATCCTTTGAAATCAACCCCGCAGATTTTGGTGTCACCTCCACCTCCCGGGAAGACCTCCTCGGCGGGGACGCCACAAGAAACGCCGAAATCATCACCTCTATCCTCACCGGCAAAAACAAATCCACCGCCCGCCAAGCCGTCCTCCTCAACGCCGCTGCCGCCCTCACCATTTCCGGGAATGCTCCTACCCTCCAAGAAGCCTACCACCTTGCTACTGAGTCCATCGAGTGCGGAAAGGCGATCCGCGTGCTTGAAAAACTCCGGGTGGACTGACCGAATCCCTTAGGAATACTGGAGAGCCATGGAGCGGGCGATCGATGCGATGCGCTCGCAAAGAGTGGCTGGCTCGAGAACTTTGGCATGCATTCCCCAACCAAGAATCCAATTTTCCAAATCCGGAGCAAGTCCGACTTCGAGCGTCAATTCGGCTCCGCCGCATGCGAGATTTTTCATACGCTGTGAAGGATGCCAGACTCGCTCTGCAGCAAGACGAGCAGCAAAAGGATCCAAGCGGATCACCACTCGAGAGGGCTTTGGCGTTTCAAAAGCGGAGAAGCTTGAGGCGAGCATCTCGGATACCGAAAATTCCTTTGCGGGCTTGAAGGATTTTTTCAGCAACTTCGGCATACTGAGACGACTCAGGGCAAACGTTCGTTTTTTATCGCGCACAAGATCGTGCCCGATCAGATACCAAACATTCTCAATACACCCCAGGTGATATGGCTCGATGCGGCGGCGCTCGGCAGTTTTGCTGTTCAACTTTTGGTAATCAAACTCCACAACACGATGACTGAGGACGGCCTGTGACAAGACATCAAAAATCTTCAACTCCTGAATCGCATGGCCCACGGAGCGAAACGAAATCGCTTCATCCAATTCCTGAAAAGAAAACAACCCCTCCCCTTCCAAGTTGGCAGTCATCTTTTCGAAGGCGGATTTGAGCGGCTTCTCGAAAACCGTGCCCTTGTATTGATCAAGAGACTTCTGTGCCACCAAAAGTGCCACGATCTCACCCTCGGACATCGCAATCCGTGGAAATGCCGACACTGGTTTCGTGTATGCGAATCCACGCTGCATCGGATCATACTCGATGGGTAGGCGCAACTGATCGCGCATGAAGTCCAAATCCCGCATTACCGTCTTGCCGGAGACCTCGAATTCGACAGACAGTGAAGTGCAGTTTGGATGCTCACCGTCCTTGATCATGTCATGGATGCGCATCATGCGGGCCATGGGAGGGCGAGAAGAGCGTTCAAGCACCGGGCGGCTTTTGGCCGGTGACTTGCCAGGCACAGCCAAAGCCAATTCCCCACTGTTGGAATTTCTGACTTCGGCAGAGTGCGATTTGGCTTTCCTCTGTTTCATCGGGTCGGGGGGTTCAGCAAGTGGACGAGCAGACGGAACGTGTTGACATAAGGAAATAATTAATCGGAGCACGCCCTACACGAAAAGGGCATTCTTCAGGTCATCCCATCATGGATCGCCTTTTTGCTCCCACTCTTGATGAGTCTCAAGTAAATAGTGCAGCTCATGATTAAGGTGGAAAATCTCACCAAGCGCTACGGGTCGTTCACTGCCGTCGATTCCATCGATTTCGAAGTCCAGAAAGGCGAAATCGTTGGATTCCTGGGCCCGAATGGCGCTGGCAAGAGCACCACCATGAAAATGCTTGCGGGCTACCTCCCTCCCACATCAGGACGCGCCGAGGTAGCGGGGTTCGATGTCTTTTCGGAGTCTCTACGCGCACGCGAGCACATCGGTTACACCCCCGAAAACGTGCCCCTTCCCCTTGACATGCGAGTCAGTGAATACCTTCGGTACCGCGCCGCGCTAAAGGGTGTCCCTGGCCGCCGCCTCCGTGAGCGCATCATCGATGTTCTCGAACTTTGCGGCCTCACCGATGTGGGACGCAAAATCATTGGCCATCTCTCGAAAGGCTACCGCCAGCGCGTAGGCCTCGCCGATTCACTGGTCCACGAACCGGACCTTTTGATTCTCGATGAACCAACCATCGGCCTTGACCCGAACCAGATCCGGCTCATCCGGAATCTCATTCGCAACCTCCGCCGCCACCATACGATTCTCCTCTCCACCCATATTTTGCCAGAGGTGGAAATGCTCTGCTCCCGTGTGATCATCATCAATCGTGGCCAAATCGAGGCAATGGATACTCCACAAAATCTTCGCGCCCGCCTCGGCCAGGCGGGACATATTCTTTTTGATGCGGTTGTTCCAGAAGCACGCACTGCTGCAGGAGTCCTGCGAAAAATCGAGGGCATCCAAACCGTTTCCCACCGTGCAGATGGTGACTGGACTGTCTTTACGATCGAGGCGACACCGGGGCACGATCCCCGTGAATCCCTCTACAGCCATGCCATGGAGCAAAAATGGCGCGTCCGCGAGATCAGTCGCCCTCCCGTTTCTTTGGAGGATGTATTTGCTGAAGTCACCAGCGGAGAGGAGCACTGATTCATACTCATGAGACGCTTCCTTATCCTCACCCGCCGCGAAATTGCCTCTGCCTTTCACCAACCCCTTGCTTACGTTGTCCTTTTCTTCTTCCTCCTGGTAACAGGGTTTAATTTCCACGCGGGGGTATCGCTCCTGAACCGCTCTCCGGGATCGACAACCATGGTGGAGGCGTTTTTCAACACTGTCTATTTCTGGTTTCCCTTTGTGCTCGCATTCCCTCTTGTGACCATGCGTGTCTTTTCAGAGGAGGCCAAAATCGGCACACTGGAAACCCTCATGACCGCTCCAGTCCGTGACATCCAAGTCGTGCTGGCGAAATATACCGGCTGCATCTTTTTTCAGATCACACTCTGGGCTCCAAGCCTGCTTTACTTTGTTGCCTTCGAGACGATCACCGGAGAGAAAGCCACCGGCGCTGCTGGGAGTTACATGGGCGCTTACGGCATGCTCCTTCTCATGGGCTTTCTTTTTACCGGAATCGGATGCCTTGCCTCCGCTTTGACGAACAACCAAATTGTCGCTGCCATCATATCCTTCTCAGCTATTCTCTTTTTCTTTTTCATCGGACTCCTCTCCTTCATTCTGCCGGCATCGGGCGGGCTCCTCCGTGAGTTGACCTACTATATTTCCCCTGTGGAACACATGATGGATTTCTCGCGAGGGATCGTGGATACGCGCCCGGTTGTTTTCTACCTCACCTCGTCACTGCTCCTGATCTTTGTGACTTTCCACGTCTTTCAATACCGCCGCTGGAAATCATGAACCCTCCACGGACACGCATCAAAATCGGGGTTGGTCTTCAGATTCTCTCTGGCGTCATTATTTACCTGCTCCTAAACCATCTGGCTTTCATCCATTACGAACGCTTCGATTTTTCGCGCTCTCAAAAATTCGCCCTCGCGTCCCAAACCAAGTCGGTTCTTAAAGAGTTCAAGCAGCCACTCAAGATCATCATTGTCTGCTCTCCCACATTCGTTTCTCCAGCGGCCGGCTTGCTCCCGGACCTGAGAAACCTCATGACTGAATTCCTTTTCAACAAACGGGAGAACCTTCTCGTTGAATACGTCGACCCA
>CALAPX010000212.1 GCA_937888355.1 uncultured Spartobacteria bacterium | reverse complement strand
AGGTTCAAAAGATTCACCAACGGAGAAAACAGGGATGCTAGGCGTTTCATGGGGCGGGCCAGCGCAGAGGCGATCCGCTCGGGATTGTTCAGCGCAATGCGTTTCGGCACAAGTTCCCCGATGATGACCGAAAAATAGGTGATCAAAACAACGACAATAAGAAGGGAGAGAGGATCTGCGTATGGTGAAAGCAAAGGAATCTCCGCAAAAAACGGGGCGATTTTTTTTGCAATATTCGCACCACCAATGGCGCCCGCGAGGATACCCACAAGAGTGATGCCGACCTGAACGGTTGAGAGGAACTTGCCAGGGGAATTTGCAAGGGAGAGGGCCAATTTTGCTCCGCGGTGGCCTTCGTCGATCATGGTTTTCAGGCGCGTCTTGCGAGCTGCAACGACAGCGATTTCCACCATGGCAAAAAGGCCGTTTGCCAAAAGCAGCGCCATGATGAAAGAGATTTCAAAGGTGAGAGATGTCATGAAAACGAACGAATCTAAGCCTGAACCCAGAGGGGCTCAATAGAATCCTTTGATTGTGAATCAGTGGCGGAAGACGTAAAGCATCGCCGCGCCGAAGGCAATCCGGTAGGCAGCAAACACTTTGAAGGAGTGGGAGCGGACGTAGCGGATAAGCCAGCGGATGACAGCCCAAGAGCAGAGGAACGAAACCAGAAAGCCGCCCATGAGGAGGGTAAGCATTTGAGAATCCAGCAGCGCGGCGTGCTTGAGGAGAGTATAGGTGGTTGCGGCTAGGAGAACTGGCAAGGCAAGGAGAAACGAAAACTCCGTTGCGGTACGGCGGTCAAGTCCTGAGCAAAGCCCCCCCATGATGGTCGCACCGGAGCGGGAGGTGCCTGGAACGAGCGCAAGGACCTGTGCGAGACCGATAAAGAGCGACTGGCGCCATGAGATCATGTGGGTATCTGAACAGCTGTGCTTGATCGGGAGGGATTCCACGACCCACATGATGATTCCTCCGAAGATAAATGCCCAAGCAACAACAGTGGGGTTGAAGAGGTGTTCTTGGATTTCACCCCCGAAGATACCGCCGACGAGGACCACGGGTACAGTGCCGATAACGAGGCCAATCAAGAGGTGAGGCTTTCCGGATTTGGGTTGGATGGCGGTCAGCGCGGTTTTCCAGAGTTCGCGACCGTACTCCGCAAGAATCGCAGCGATAGAACCGGCCTGAATAAAAATTTCAAAGACCACCCCCTTGGCTTCGCCGCCGATAGCTTGCTCGAAATCAATCATCCTCCCCGCAAGAATAAGATGCCCGCTTGAAGAGATCGGCAGGAACTCCGTGACGCCTTGGACGAGGCCAAGAACGAGGACGGCAATGAGGAGCGGAGCGGTCACAGAAGGCTTATATAACAAAAGACCGCGCCCGTGAATCCTCAGGCGCGGTGATTTGCTTGGCGCCGGTCTTAGCGCATCTTGCCGCCGTAGATGGCGTTATCTCCGAGCTCCTCCTCGATCCGAAGGAGTTGATTGTATTTGGCGACGCGGTCGGTGCGGCAGAGGGAGCCGGTTTTGATCTGGCCTGCATTCGTGGCCACTGCAATATCCGCGATGGTGACATCCTCCGTCTCGCCGGAGCGATGGCTGATGACGGCGGTGTAGTTGTTTTCCTTGGCAAGCTCGATGGCATCCAACGTCTCGGTTAGCGATCCGATCTGATTTACCTTCACAAGAATCGAGTTGGCTACCCCCTTATCGATACCCTTGCGGAGAAACTCAACGTTTGTAACAAAGAGGTCGTCTCCCACCAGTTGGGTGGAAGAGCCGAGTTTGTCGGTGAGTTTTTTCCATCCATCCCAGTCGTTTTCCGCGCACCCATCTTCGATCGAGATGATCGGATATTTTTTGCAGAGGCCGGCATAATAGTCGACGAGCTCAGAGGCTGAGCGTTTCGATCCGTCGGATTTTTTGAAGATATAGGTTTTTTTGCCTGCGTCGTAGAATTCACTGGAGGCGCAATCCAGAGCGATAAAAATTTGTTTGCCGAATTTGTATCCTGCGGCTTTCACGGCTTTGGCAATCGAGTCCAGAGCATCTTCTGCGCTTGAAAGTGCGGGAGCGAAACCTCCTTCGTCGCCAATGGCCGTCGAGAGGTTACGGCCCTTGAGTTCGCTCTTAAGGGCATGGAAAATCTCAGTACCAGCCCGGAGGGCTTCGGAGAACGTCGGGAAGTCCTTTGGCACGATCATGAACTCCTGGAAATCGATCGGGGCATCACTGTGGGCGCCACCATTGAGGATGTTCATCATGGGCACAGGCAGCACCTTGGCATTCGGGCCTCCGAGGTATTTGTAGAGAGGTTGACCTACTTGTGCGGCTGCGGCTTTTGCTGTGGCCAGAGAGACGGCAAGGATAGCATTGGCTCCAACTTTACGTTTGGTGGGTGTGCCATCCACGGCGATCATGGTTTTATCGACTGAAATTTGGTCGGCCGCATCGAGGCCAATCAGCGCAGGGACGAGGAGCTTGTGGATGTTTTGAACAGCCTTGGTGACCCCTTTGCCCAAATAGCTGGTTTTGACCGAGTCACGGAGTTCAACTGCCTCATGTTCACCAGTGCTCGCGCCGCTTGGAACAGCTGCACGGCCGAATGCGCCACCAGCCAGTTCGACATCGGCTTCAACGGTGGGATTGCCCCTTGAATCAAGAATTTGGCGGGCGCGGATGGATAGGATGGTGGTGTCAGTCATGGTGAATATGGTTTTTAAACGAAAAACGATCTTTGAGAAACCAAGTCTCCTCAGGTCAGGCAAGCAGATTCGGGAAAATCAAGACGAAACTGGGAATTCGGGTTGCGCGTTAAGGTTGCGCGGGCATAACTTTTCTCCGATGAGCAATCGATATCCAACCTACCTGTTTTTTGGAGCTCCCGGTAGCGGCAAAGGAACGCAAGGCGTCACCCTAGGGACACTGCCTGGCTTTTTCCACTGTGCCTGCGGGGATGTGTTTCGCCGCTTGGACACGCGCACCGAGCTAGGGCAAAAATTTCTAGAATATTCGAGCAAGGGCGAGCTGGTTCCAGATGAGATCACGATCCAGCTATGGATGGAATCCATTCAAGGCGCGGAAGCCAACGGGCGCTTCAAGCCGGATGTTGATTATCTTCTGCTGGACGGCATTCCGCGAAACATTGCACAGGCGAGACTCATGGAGGACATCATTGAGGTCAGGCATGTGTTCCACCTCAGTTGCCCCGACCGGGAGAAAATCGTTGCGCGTTTAAAGAAGCGGGCATTGAAGGACAACCGACTTGATGATGCCAACGAAGAGGTTATCCGCCGCCGCCTGTTGGCTTACGAACAAGAATCCAAGCCGCTGCTGGAGTATTATGGTGCCGGGTTGATCACTGATATCGATGCCACCCAGTACCCTGTGAAAGTGATGAAGGACATCCTTGACCGGGTGGTTGAAGATCGGAAGGAGACCTGATCCGCATGAAGCAATTCGAAACCCTTCGAGCCTCTTCGCTCTACTGTCAAAAATGCGCCACAGCGATGCCTGTTCGTGAGAAGTTACTCCTCGTGTTGCCGGACAAGGAAATTCACGATTATCTGTGCACGGGATGTGCATCGTCCCTTGGGCAGCGCGAAGTGACCGCCGGTGCCAGGGTTTTAGCGCGGGCAATGGCATCCAGCCGGTCTGCGGCTCAGCCAAGCTTCGGGATCTAAGGTGATGAGGTTGGTTTTTTGTGGCTCTGGGGAGATAGGTCTTCCGGTATTGCGCTCACTGCTTGACGCACCGTCCCACAAGGTCATGGCGGTCGTGACACAGCCAGACAAACCAGCCGGGCGTGAATTGAAGTCCCGCGCTTCAGCAATCAAAACGCTCGCATTGAAAAGGGGGGTGGGCGTGTTTCAACCCGATCGCATTCGAACTCCAGAGGCTGTGAGGGTGCTGCGCGAATTGAGCCCCGATGTGGTGGTGGTCGTTGCCTATGGACAGATTTTATCAAGAGAGGTGCTAGATATCCCACGGATCGGGTGTTTGAATTTGCATGCCTCCCTATTGCCTCGACACCGCGGGGCTTCGCCGATCCAGGCTGCCATGTTGGCAGAGGAAAAAGAAACGGGAATCACGGTGATGTGGATGAACGAGGGTCTGGACACCGGAGACATTCTGCTTTCGGAGACCCTGGAGATCTCGCAGACTGAGACGGCAGGCGAACTCCATAATCGCCTGGCTGAAATCGCCGTGCCTGCTTTGGTAAAAGCGCTCGCCATGATTGATCAAGGCAACGCGCCAAGGATCCCGCAACGCGAAGACCTTTCCACCCATGCCCCGAAAATGAGCAAGGCTGATGGAGTGCTAGACTGGCTCCAACCCGCTGCTCGCCTGGCGCTGAGGGTCCGCGCCATGTCTCCATGGCCCGGTGCGTTCACGCACCTAGGCGGCCGCGTCTTGAAAATTCATGAGGCCGTGGCTGTGGAGGGGCATGGTAAGCCCGGGACTTTTTTGCAAGCGGATGCAGAGGGGTTCGTGGTAGCCGCGGGCGTGGGGGCACTCGCCCTTAAGAGCGTTCAACTTGAGGGTCGAAAACGCATGGATGCCGCTGGTTTTCTGAGAGGTTTTCCAGTGAATCGCGCTTCATCCATGGATTTGTCCTTTTCTCAGAAGGGATGATCCGGTTTGATAGGAATATTCCGCATGTCTCAACCATCTAAAGTTCGCTACAAACGGGTTGTCCTAAAGCTCAGCGGAGAGGTCCTCCGCGCGCCTGGCAACAATGAAAGCATCAGTCCTGAAGTCGTCCAAAAAATCGCACACCAAGTAGCAGAAGCTCGCAAATTGGGTGTAGAATTAGCCATTGTGATCGGAGGTGGAAACATCTGGCGTGGTCTAACGGCAAGCCACCGTGGCATGAACCGTACCACTGCCGACTACATGGGCATGCTTGCAACGGTGATCAACGGACTCGCACTCATGGCGGCGATTGAAGATCTGGGCATTGAAGTACGGGTACAAACGGCGATTGAGATGCAGAACCTCGCCGAACCATTTATAGTTCGCCGTGCCACGCGCCACTTGGAGCTTGGCCGGGTGGTTATTTTTGTTGCAGGCACAGGAAACCCGTTTTTCTCGACCGACACGACAGCAGCACTGCGCGCTGCTGAAATCGGAGCACAAGTCATCCTAAAAGCTACCAAGGTCGACGGCATCTACGATGCAGATCCTTTAAAAAATCCAGAGGCAAAGCGGTTTTCTCATATCACCTACACGGATGCACTTTCCAGGCGGTTGAAAGTCATGGATTCTACGGCCTTCAGCCTTTGTATGGACAACAAAATGCCAATTATTGTCTTCGATATGAATAAAGAAGACAATATTCGCCTTGCCATCGAGGGAGCATCCGTAGGCACACTCGTTTCCGAAAAATCCGAATCATGAGTATCGAAGAACTACTGTTCGAGGCCGAGGAGAGCATGGAAAAGGCGGTGCAATTCATGTCCCATGAATTCAATGCGATTCGCACAGGCAAAGCATCTCCTGCACTTGTAGAGAACATCGACGTTGTGGCCTATGGCTCCTCGATGAAGCTAAAGCAATTGGCCCTCATCACGGCTCCTGAACCACGACTTCTAGTGATTCAGCCATTTGATATTTCAACAGTTCGAGATATCGAGCGGGGGATCAATGAATCCCGTATTGGGATCAACCCTGCGGTGGATGGCAAAATGATCCGCCTGCCGATTCCTGAACTCTCCGAGGAACGCCGCCGTGATCTCGCGCGCACGGTCAAAAGCCTTGCCGAGGATGCCCGTGTTCGTGTGCGGGCATGCCGACGCTCAGTCATTGATACCGCCAAGAAGCTCCAAAAAGATGGAAAAGTCACGGAGGATGAACTGCGCGACACGGAGACAGATGTCCAGAAACTCACAGACCGCTTTGTGGGAGACATTGATAAAATATCCACGGCAAAGGAAGCCGAACTCATGAAGATATGAAACCGGCCGCACTTCTCTTAGCACTCATTTTGCTGGCGCATCCGGCAATCGCCGAGGTCGTGCGACAAACTCCAGATCTCGCTTGGGTTGATTCGACTGGGGCGAAGAAATCCCTCGTTTCGCTACGCGGGAAGCCAATAGTCGTTCTGATCGCCAAAAGTCCAAGGCAATGGGCTTTCCGCTCGCAGGTCGGCCAATTACAAAAAATCTATGAGCGATTCGCAGCGCAAGGACTTGTTTGCATCGTAGCATTTTCGGAGGAGCAGGGGGTTATCCGTTCGAATATTCCATTTCTCCATGTTCCCAACGGCGTTGCTGCCGCTGCTGCCTATGACGCACCACCAAAGGGATTTGCCATCGCGATCATCGGTGAGGACGGCAACTTGGATTATATCAGTAACCGTGTTGTCCCTGCCCAGCGCATCTATGATATCGTCGACAATTCCTATGTCAGGCAGATGCAACTCCGCCGTAAATAGGATCAACCATGCTTATGAGCTTCCAAACCCGAATTGACCAAGACATCAAAGCCGCCATGCTCGCCCGTGAAAGCACGCGGCTTGGGGTTCTACGCATGCTTAAGACCGCCCTCATGAATGCCGCAATTGAAAAACACGGCGCCGGCGGGTCTCTTGATGATACCGATGCCATGGCCATCGTTCGGAAAGAGGTGAAGAAGCGCCAAGACTCAATCGAGGCGTTCGAGAAAGGGGGGCGACCAGAGATGGCTGCCACCGAGAAATCCGAATTGGATTTCCTCCAAGGATATCTTCCGCAAGCTCTCTCGGCGGATGAGGTTGCTTCCATGGTGCAGGCAGCGATCGCTGAGGCTGCTGCCACCAGTCGCAAGCAAATGGGCGCTGTCATGAAAATCCTCGCCGAAAAATCCGCCGGCCGCGTCGACGGGCGCACGCTCAGCGCAGAAGTACAAAAGCACCTTCCCGCATGAGGAGGGGTATTTTTGTTACTCACAAGATTCGAAGTTATTCTGTTGTTGCAATAAACC
>CALAPX010000211.1 GCA_937888355.1 uncultured Spartobacteria bacterium | reverse complement strand
TATCGTTGAGTTGGACCATGTCGTCGGAGAGTTGATGAACACGTTGGACCGCCTTGGTGTGGCTGATGACACCATCATCATGTTTGCCAGTGACAATGGGCCCGAGGTTCCTGTCGTGCTTGAGATGCGCCGGACCAACAATCACGACCCCGCCAAACCATGGCGAGGCATGAAGCGCGACCAATGGGAAGGCGGTCACCGAACGCCGTTTATTGTCCGTTGGCCAGGCAAGGTTCCCGCTGGAAGCACGAGCAACCAAATGACCAGCCTGACGGATGTCATGGCGACGTGTGCGGCGGTTGTCGGGACATCCCTCCCGGAAAATTCGGCGGAAGACAGCTACGACATTCTGCCCGTCATGCTTGGAACGCAGGGCGACCGTCCGGTTCGAAAGTACATGCTTCAACAGACTCCCCAGTTGTTGTTGTCGATCCGGGAAGGAAACTGGAAATACCTCGATCATCAGGGATCCGGCGGCAACAACTACGAGCGGGGTCCCTTGCAGCCACTCCAACTCAAGGAAAACGATCCTGAAGCTCCCGGTCAGCTTTACAATCTGGAGGACGATCCGGGGGAAACTAGCAACCTCTACAGCCAGCGCCCAGAGATCGTGGAAAGACTCAAAGCCCGTCTTGAAGAGTTCAAGGGCGCGGGGCGGAGTGCCCCGCTGATGCGATAATATTTACAAACCTCAAAATAACCAATGAACCTCCTGACACTCCCACTGCTCGTAATTCTCTGCTCCGGGGTAGCCGCCTTCGCTGCCCCTGCTGAAAAACCGAACATCATTTACATTTTGGCCGACGACTGGGGATTGGGGGATGTGAAGACCTACGGCGGCGAGCGCTGCAAGATCGACACGCCGCACATGGACAGGCTGGCGGAAAAGGGGATGAAGTTCACCGATGCGCATAGTTCATCCTCCGTCTGCACCCCCACGCGCTACAGCATCCTGACTGGCCGCTACAACTGGCGGAGCAGGCTGAAGGGCGGCGTGCTCAATGGGTTTTCAGCTCCATTGATCGAGCCCGGCAGGGAAACGGTTGCCTCGATGCTGAAGAAAAATGGCTACACGACCATAATGATCGGCAAGTGGCATCTCGGGATGGATTTTCCCACAACTGATGGAAAACAAGCCGATACCGGGTTCAATGGTGGGGGGGACAATGTGGACTGGAAAGGGGTGATCAAAAACGGCCCGACAGCGGTGGGTTTCGACAAGTATTGGGGCATCTCGGCCTCGCTCGATATGCCGCCATTTATCTGGATTGAGAACGACCGCTTCGTCGGCGAATGCACCACCGAGAAAAAATTTGTGCGAAAAGGCCCCGCGCATCAGGATTTCGAGGATGTCGACGTGCTGCCGACTCTGACCGAGAAGGCCGTGGAAACAATCACCCGGGAGGCAAAGACCGGGGAACCGTTCTTCATTTATATGCCCCTAAACAGCCCGCACTCGCCAACCGTGCCCTCCGAACAGTTCCGAGGAAAAAGCCCCCTTGGCCTGTATGGCGACTTTGTCATGGAAACCGACTGGTCCGTGGGTCAGGTCGTCGACGCCGTTGAGCGTGTGGGAATCGCTGACAATACGCTGATCATTGTCACCGCGGACAATGGATGCAGCAATTGGCCCTTGAAGCATAATGAGGTTCGCGATCCCGAGCACTTCAAGTTCCGCATGGGGGAAAACGAACCCGACGACCCCGCGACTCACTACCCGAGCGATATCTACCGCGGGCACAAGGCGGACATCTATGAGGGCGGACACCGCGTGCCATTCATCGCCCGTTGGGATGGAAAAGTGAAGGCTGGCAGCATTTCCAATGATCCAGTGTGTCTGGTGGACCTGTTTGCCACATGCGCGGACATTGTGGGGGCCAAAACTAACGATTCCACCGCCGAGGATTCGGTGAGTATCCTTCCAGCCCTGTTCGGAACGGCATCCAAGCCTCTGCGCGAGGCGGTCGTGCATCATTCCATCAATGGCAGCTTCGCGATCCGCCAAGGCAAGTGGAAGCTGGCCCTCTGCCCAGGATCAGGAGGGTGGAGTAACCCGGTGCCGCCCAGTGGCAAGAAGAACGCGGCAGATGCAGAGTCAATCAAAGATTGGGTGCAGCTTTATGATCTTGAAGCCGATCCCGCCGAGACAAAGAACCTCGCCTCGAGCCATCCCGAACGCGTTGCCGACATGACCGCCTTGGCGCAGCGTTACATCGACAAGGGCAGATCAACACCGGGTGCCGCCCAGCAGAATAACGGGCAGACCTTTCTTTACCCCGCGTGGATCCGAAACCGGGATAAATAATTTCCTGCATCCGCCTGGCATCGCCAATCTAAGAAAACCCAACCTACTTGCCGATCAACCGCCTCAAGATCGATGGCACGATGCACGATTGGTAAAGTGGGGCGCAACGTATGAACCCCATCACCCGCCCCCCGTTACAGATTGTAGTGATGGGGGTGTCCGGTTGTGGCAAGACCTCGATAGGAACATTGCTGGCCAGCACGTTGGGACTGGAATTCACGGATGGCGACGATCTGCACACGCAGGCCAACAGGGAGAAAATGGCCGGCGGGATCCCGTTGGACGATGAGGACCGCTGGCCTTGGCTCGATCGTGTTGGTCAGGCACTGAACATGCCGGGCGGCGCCGTGGTGGCGTGTTCGGCGCTCAAACGCATCTACCGCAAGCGAATTCTGGATGCTGCTCCGAAGGCTATATTCGTGCACCTGCAGGGTGACAGAGACCTCTTGCTTCGTCGCCTGAACAACAGAGCAAACCACTTCATGCCCCCGTCTCTCCTCGACTCGCAGCTGGAAACGCTTGAACCGCTTGCAAGTGGCGAAGCCGGTGCTGTCGTCGAAGTAGCAGGTTCGGAAACCGAAATCCTAAACGCTGTGTTGACTCAACTTCGAAGCAAATAGTCGTGATGAATATTTTGATCAATTTAGCTAACACCGCCGCTTGCCATGAAATGCGTGACTTGAAAAATCCCGGCACCCCAGTCCACGACGTTCGGAACGTCAAAACCTCGCTCAAAACGATCCCAAGCGGGCTGCTAGTTGAAAAAGCAAATGTCTGAAATTATTCACATGAAAAGCCTCGTTCTCGCGTTTGGAGTCCTCTGCTTGGCGGGTCAGGGTTTCAGCGCGGATTGGAAACCGGTGCCGGGAGCGTTTCCCATGACGCGCTGGGCGAAGGATGTTTTGCCCGACAATGCGCTGCCGGAATATCCGCGGCCGCAAATGGTGCGCAAGGATTGGCTCAATCTCAACGGACTTTGGGACTATGCAGTGATCGATACGAAGGACCCGCTGCCCACAGTCTATCAAGGAAAAATCCTGGTTCCTTTCCCGATCGAGGCGCCGCTCTCCGGAGTGGGCAAGCGGCTCAATTCCCTGCCGGGCCGCACTTATGCGAACAGCAGGTTGATCTATCATCGCACCTTCGAGGTGCCGCCGCAGTGGGCCGGTCGCCGCACGCTGCTGCACTTCGGCGCGGTGGACTGGGAGGCCACGGTCTGGCTGAACGGGAAGGAACTCGGCGTCCACCGCGGCGGCTATGACGGCTTCTCGTTCGATGTGACCGACGCGCTGAGGAAGGATGGACCTAACAAACTCAGGGTCGCCGTTAGGGATCCCACATTTGAAGGTGGCTACCCCCGGGGCAAGCAGGTGGATCAACCGAAAGGCATCTGGTACACGCCGTGCACGGGAATCTGGCAAACGGTCTGGCTGGAACCGGTGGCGACGGACCGAATCGATTTTCTCCGCATCGTCCCCGATCTGGATGCCTCGGCCGTTCAGATCTCATGCAACGCGGCCATGATCTCAAAGGCCGCCGACACCGCCGTGCGCATCGAGGTTCTCGATGGCGAGGACACGGTTGCCACGGGAGAGGGCAAAGCCGGGGAACCCATCACGATCAAGCTGAAGGACGCGAAGTCATGGTCGCCCTCGAACCCGCATCTCTACAATCTGTCGGTCCGGATGGGCGACGACGAGGTCACGAGCTACTTCGGCATGCGCAAGGTGTCGATCGGCCCGGACAAGGATGGCATTACCCGCATCCTGTTGAACAACGAATTTGTCCTCCACCACGGCGTGCTGGATCAGGGCTACTGGCCGGACGGAATTTACACCGCGCCCACCGACGAGGCGCTGCGCTACGATATCGAAGCCATCAAGCAGCTCGGCTTCAACATGAGCCGCAAGCACTTGAAGGTGGAGCCGGAGCGCTGGTATTACTGGGCGGACAAGCTCGGATTGTTAGTCTGGCAGGACATGCCGAGCAGCGGGGACGGCATCCATGCGAAACCGCCCGCCTATCCCGAGTCCGACGCCAAACGGCAGGATCA
The DNA here is from genome assembly GCA_937888355.1 of uncultured Spartobacteria bacterium. Classification (GTDB taxonomy): domain Bacteria; phylum Verrucomicrobiota; class Verrucomicrobiia; order Chthoniobacterales; family Terrimicrobiaceae; genus UBA967. The sequence continues at coordinate 14,569 of CALAPX010000211.1, read as the reverse complement.
GTTCGGGGTGGAACTGAAGGCGATGATCGGCGGGCGCTTCAATCATCCGTCGATTGTCTCGTGGGTGGTGTTCAACGAGGGCATGGGATTGCAGAACTCCGCGGGTTACAACCTGGACGAGCCGATTCGCGCGTTCATGCGCCGGATGGCCGGGATTGCAGGCGAGGACAACACTCGCGCGATCAATGCCGAAAGCGGCGTCCCGATGCGCGAATACCAAGGTTGGAACATCCTGGACATCGGCCTCGGGCAGGTGATGGACGCCCATTGTTATGGCACCACGAAATGCATTCCCCCCACGAAGGAACGGGCCAGCGTGATAGGCGAGTATGGATATGCCAAGTTTCTAAATGCGGTCCCCAAGTATCGGCCGCTGGTCGCGAACCCCGGCATCAGCGGGCTGGTGTGGACACAGATCACCGATGTGGAAAAAGAAAAAAACGGTCTGCTGACCTATGACCGCGGCAAATTCAAAGAAGACCCGAAACAGGTGGCCGCACTAAGCGCCAGACTGATGGAACGAAAGTCCGCCGGACAATGAAGGCCAGCTTCATGCCGTCTGAAATGCGTTAGCAGGGTTTCCCAAATAGCCCGAAGCGGCGGGAAGCAAAAAATGTCAATATGTGAGCCCTTTTTTTGCTCTGCTACTTTGGCGGCATCAGGGGTGTGCGCCCTCTGCTTTGGCGAGGGCGGCGGCGGGATCGGCGTTCAGGTTGGCGTGGAGGAACGCGGCGTTTTCGGGGAGGACGAGATGAAGGTCGTTGGTTGTGTGGAGCCCGGCTCGAACGGATTTGGCGCGAACCTCAAGAACATGACCCCCATAACGGCAGCCGGCATCGAGGGGGTGGTAGTTTCGTCTCCGGCGAGACGCGTTCACGGGTTGCGCAACATATCGAGATGCAGTCTGCACATGAAAGTAAATGCGGACTCCAGGCTGAAATCGCTCAGGGGGGACATTGATTGATCTTAGTTAAGAGGACTGCGTCCGGCAAAAACAGGGTCAGCAATCCCTACCAGAAATAGCAATTTTCTACCAATTGCGCGTAACGCGGGTTGGGGTGAACATCCTGCCGTCACCGGGATTCACGGAATCGCCAATGCAACTTTCCTTGGACTCGGGTGTTAATAATACAACCCTTTCGCCTCCTCCCGAACCAGCTCAACAATGAAACTCCTCCAATCACTGCTACCAGCCACATTTTTTGCATTCACGTTGACAACCGAGGGCGCCGCCACTGGCCCACAGCCCGCCGTTTGTGCCGCAACCCCGAAGCCGAACATCGTCCATATCCTCACCGATGATCTCGGCTGGCAGGATGTGGCAGCCTATTACAAGGCCGTCCATGGCAAGGAGGCAGTCTATGAAACGCCAAACATGGATCGGATCGTGGCCAAGGGGATGCGACTCATGCAGGCCTATTCGCCGGCGCCGACCTGCGCGCCCTCCCGTGCGGCCTACATGGCTGGCCAGTTCACGCCGCATACCGGCGTTTTGCACGTGATGGGAAGTCTTCCCCCAAGGCAGATGCGCCCGGACCAGAAGTATTTCGACGGGTTTTACCCGATGCGCCTGGATCTCGGCACGCCCACAATCGCGCGGGTTCTCAAAGATGCGGGCTATCTCACCGGTCATATCAAAAAATGGCACCTAGGCGGAAAGAGCGATGGGTATCCCGACCCGATTGCCTACGGGTTTGATTTCAGTTGGGAGGCGGGGACGAAGGACTACAACGACCCGGATGTCTGGGACAAGGAGCGGAAAAACAAATCAGATTATTGGAATGGCATCTGGCTCCCCCTCAATCCGCGCCACAAGGGGTTTGCCACGGCCGACCCGAATGATCCTTTTCGCACCGATCCGGCGGATGACGATCGTCCTCTCGATGGGGTGTCGGATCTTGCGGTGCGCTGGCTGGGCAAAGCCAAGGATTCCGGTAAGCCGTTTTTTCTGAATCTCTGCCCGTCGCTCGTGCATGGGCCGATCAGCACACGCGACCGCAAGCGCCTCGAGCATTACTGCAAGAAGATGGGCGTCCCGTTTCCGAAGGACTCCGGAAAAATTACGGATAAGGAGTGGGGGCAGGTAAATCCCTATTACGCTGCGATGATCGATGGGTTGGATTGGGGGGTTGGCAAGGTGCTGACCTATCTGGAAACAACCGATGATCCCCGCAATCCCGGCCACAAGTTGATCGATAATACCTACCTGATCGTGAGTGCCGATAATGGCGGGGCCGAGGGCAACTTTGGGCCCCGGGAGCGTGTTGCGGACAATTCCCCGCTGCGTGCCGGCAAGTCATCGGTCTATGAGGGCGGGATTCGTGTGCCACTGCTCGTGATGGGCCCCGGCGTCACTGCTGGAAGTGTTTCAGAAACCCCGGTCAGCCTGATCGATCTTTTCCCGACATTCATGGCGATGGCATATTCCGAACCTCGGAAGGATCTCGAGCTCGACGGGTGCAATGTGCTTCCAGTCTTCAGGGGGGAATCCACCAAGGCGAGATTTGCTGATGGCAGCGTGCGCGACACGCTCTGCTTCACTTTGCCAGTGGGTGGTTGCAGCGCGAGCGCGATCCGCAAGGGGGGCTGGAAATTGCTGCTAAACCATGCGCCCGAAGACAACGGCCGCCCGCCAATTGAATTGTTCCACCTTTACAACGATGACGGCACCCAGGCGGATTTGAGCGAAAAGGAAAACCTCGCCGAATCAAATCCTACCAAGCGCGACGAATTGCTCGCCGATCTGAAGGCGTGGTTCGACAGGTTCGATGCCCAGTTGCCCTACAAGAGCGCCAAGGTGGCCCCCGGCAAACCGCTCTCTGGTGCGAACAAGGTGCCGGCCATCACCGGCATGTCGGAAGACGGCAGCACGGTCTCGGTGGCCTTCGAAACCGGCAAGGACAAGGCGAAGATCGTGGATGCGAGTCTGATCTACACGACCAACGGGTCCGACCAGTTGTGGGAAAAGGCGCCCTATGAAGAATGGCACAGGGTCCGCGCGAAGATTGGTGATGGTGTTGCTTCGGTGACCGCGCCTCCTGGCATGACCCATGGCATTTTCTATCTCCGGGATGAAAACGGCTTTTGCGTGAGCAGCAAGGAGGTGCCGCATTCCCACGGGCCCGGCGGCGTCATGAGTTGGTCGATCACCACAAAACCCGATGGGGCCTACGGATGGCGTCCGGGGTTGATCTCCCTGATCGAGACGGGAAGTGCGGCGCTGGAGAACGCCTCCAAGAAGGGGCAGGACACGGGGGCGCTGACCAAGGCGCTCAATGCTGCCAAGTCCACTGCCGAACAGCCTGTCTCAGAAAAAGACTACGCTTCAGCGACCCGCAACCTGCGCACTCAAATCCGCGCTCTCGACGTGCCAGAGGCAAAGCTCTCTGTGCTCAACCTGTTCAAGACACCGAAGTGGTAACCGGGTTTGTGAGATGAAAAATATCGTTTCCCTTTCACTGATTGCCTGTTGCTTGGGCGTCTCAAGCACTTTGGCAGCAACCTCTGAGGAAAAGCCGAAAAATATCCTCCTCATCATGTCGGACGACCTGAAGGCCAGCGTGGTGGGGGCTTACGGCAACACGGTGTGCAAAACGCCCAACATCGACCGGTTAGCGAAGTCGGGCATGGTCTTCGAGCGTTCCTATTGTCAGGGGTTGGCGTGTGCGCCCTCGCGCCCTTCGATCATGACGAGCACGTATCCGGGCGTAAAATCCAAGGCCCCGACAATCGGCGAGCATTTGCAAAAACACGGATGGCACACCGCCCGAGTCGGGAAAATTTTCCACATGGGCGTGCCGGACTCCCCGAAAAATGGGGATAGCGGGCTGGATGTGCCTGAATGCTGGACCGAGTTTCACAACACAAAATCGGAGGAAACGTCCACGCCCGGATTGTATCGCCTCACAAGCCGGGGGATTGCCACACGCGAGATGAAAGGAAGGCAGGGGGCTGGAACCAAGTTAAGGCCGTGGGTTGCCGTGGAGGCCGACTGCGAGGATGGGTCCGATCAGGCTGACCATCTGGTGGCCCAAAAAGCAATCGACCTTCTCCGCGAGCGCAAGGAGGCAGGAAAACCGTTCTTTCTCGGGGTCGGGTTTTTCAGGCCGCATTACCCAATGGTCGCTCCGAAGCGGTTTTTCGACATGTACCCGCACGAGACGCTTGAGGTTCCTTCCTTGATCCCAGGCGACTTGGATGACATTCCGCCGGTCGGGCAAGCCTCGACGGGGGATGGATTGAATGACTCCAAGGAAGGACGCCAACGGATGTGGCAAGCGTATTACGCCTCCACCACCTTTATGGACGAGCAGGTCGGGCGGGTTCTGGAGGAACTCGACCGCTTGGGCTTGGCTGATTCGACGGTGGTGATCTTCACCACAGACCACGGGTATCATCTCGGCGAGCACGGGTTTTGGCAAAAAGCCAACCTGCATGAGGAGGTGCCCGCGTGCCGTTCATTGTTCGTGTCCCTGGGGAACCTGCCGGGCGGACGATGTCCCTCGCCGAGTTGGTTGATTTCTATCCGACCTGTATCGATTTGCTTGGGCTGCCGTCTCCGGAAGGCATCCAGGGGAAGAGCCTTGTTCCTGTCCTGCGCGATGCACAGGCCCGTGTGCGCGACACCGCGCTTTCAGTACACAACGAACGGCATGTCAAAATTCCCGCCGAAGGAATCCGGGCGGATGACTGGCACTACATGCGCTACGCCGATGGCGGTGAGGAATTCTACGATATGGTCAACGACCCTCAACAATACCGAAACCTGGTGGGAGATCCTGACTCAGCCTCGCTCTTGGCAACCGCCCGCCGGAAGTTGGATCAACGCATGAAAGAAGCGGGGTTGTCGCAATGAGAGTGTCCTCGTTGCTCGCTCTGGCAACCGGTCTCACGGCCGCGTGGGTTCTTCCTGCCGAAAAAGGGTGTGCCGCCACCCTCGCCGGAAGCCGACCGAATATCATTTTTATCCTCACCGACGACCAAGGGTACGGGCAATTGGGCTGTCAGGGACATCCGTGGCTCAAGACGCCGCACATCGATGCCCTCCGGCACGAGGGAATGGCCTTCGATGATTTTCAGGTGAGCCCGACATGTTCGCCCACACGGGCGGCATTGATGACCGGGAATGTGCCGTTCAAAAATGCGGTGAGCACAACAAACGGCCCCCGCTCATGCATGGTTCTCTCCGCTGTGACCCTGCCGCAACTTCTCAAGCAAGCCGGGTACACAACCGGCATTTTTGGAAAGTGGCATCTTGGCGACGAGGAACCGTATCAACCCACGGCCCGTGGATTCGATGAGGCCTTTGTGCATGGCTCCGGCGGGGTCGGGCAACCGCAAGATGTCCCTGGAAACAAGTATTTCGACCCGGTGATTCGTCACAACGGATCCTTTGTAAAAACCAAGGGATTCTGCACGGATGTCTTCTTTGCAGAGGCCCTCCGCTGGATCGAAAAGAACAAGGACAAGCCGTTTTTTGCCTACCTGTCGACCAATGCGCCGCACTCGCCCTACATTGCTCCGGAAAAGAATGCACAGCGCTTCCGGGCGATGGGACTGAATGAAAACGGGGCCGGGTTTTACGGGATGATCGAAAACATCGACGAGAATGTCGGCCGCCTGATGCAGCGCCTCCGCGAATGGGATCTCGATGACAACACGCTCGTCGTCTTCATGTCCGACAATGGCTTTGCGAGTGTGGCGGCGGTACAGGGAAAGGTGGGCAAAGATGGAAATACCCCAATCTTCGCCTACCAGGCCGGATTGAAAGGGCACAAAAAAACGCCTCATGAAGGTGGAACCCGCGTGCCTGCGATGTTTCGCTGGAAAGGCAAAATCAACGAGGACACGACCTGTAATGCACTCACGACCCACATTGATTTTCTGCCAACCCTCCTAGAACTCGCGGGATCGAACGTGCCACACGAGATCGATGGCAAGAGCATGGTGCCACTCCTGGAAAATCCGAATGCCGATTGGCCGGATCGCACCTTGTGTTTTCACATCGGCCGATGGAGTGACAAAGTCGGTCCGGACGATTCGAAATACGACACCAAGACCGGGTTTGCGGTGCGGAATGCGCGGTATCGCTGGGTCAATGGCGAGGAATTGTACGATGTTCTTGCCGACCGCGGGGAGAACAAGAACTTGCTCGAGGAACACCCTGATATCGGTAGCCGCCTGAAGATCGCCTACGACCAATGGTGGGATATCGTAAGACCGTTTCTGGTGCACGAAAAGGCCGGCAGTTTTGGCCCCAATCCGTTCCACGAAGTTTACGAAAAACAGAAGGCATCTTCTGGAATTCCCGAATGGAAGAAGCCCGCATTTGCTGATTTCAGCGATTCAACCCCATGAAGCAGACCACCCTGAACCTAATATTCCACGGAATCCTTCTGCTCGCCGCGACTGTTTCGCTTTTCGCCGAGCAAACGAAACAGCCCAACATCATCCTTATTATGGCCGACGACATGGGATACGAGTGCGTCGCGGCAAACGGGGGAGGTCCTTACAAAACCCCGGCACTCGACCGGTTGGCGGAAACCGGGATGAGGTTTGAGCATTGCTACTCGCAGCCACTTTGCACCCCCTCCCGCGTGAAGCTGATGACCGGGATGAACAACTCACGGAATTACACGACATTTGGCGAATTGGACCGTGGGCAAACAACCTTTGCGCACCTGCTCAAAAAAGCCGGCTATGCGACATGCATTGCCGGGAAGTGGCAACTGGGAACACAGGCGGATTCCCCAAAGCATTTCGGCTTCGACGAGTCGTGCCTGTGGCAACATACGAGGCCGGCAAAGGATAAGAATCGCGACACCCGCTACCCGAATCCCCACTTGGAGATCAACGGGAAACCGGTGGACTACTCAAACGGAGAGTACGGTCCGGATGTTGTTTCGGATTTTCTATGCGACTTCATCGAGCATCACAAGGACAAGCCGTTCGTCGCCTACTATCCCATGATCCTTCCACACAGCCCGTTTGTTCCAACCCCGGATAGTGCGGATCCGAAGTGCAGGGACATGGAGAAAAATTTCGTCGAAATGGTGCAGCATGTGGACAAGGTCGTCGGGAAAATCGTGGCCAAACTCGATGAACTCGGCCTCCGCGAAAACACACTGGTTCTATTCACCGGGGATAATGGCACCGGCAAGGCCATCACCTCGACCTTGAATGAAAAACCCTTCCGTGGAGGGAAGGGGGAGATGACCGATGCCGGAACTCATGTACCGCTGATCGCGAACTGGTCGGGCGTCATTCCCGCCGGCAAGGTGAATGGAGATCTTGTCGACTTCAGCGATTTCCTCCCAACCTTCTGTGACGCTGCCGGGGTTGCAATTCCTGAAGGTCTGACGATCGACGGGCACAGCATCCTCACCCAATTATATGGGCAATCTGGCACCCCCCGCGAGTGGGCCTATTGCTGGTATCGCCGGGGCGGAGGAGGGAAGGCCGCTGTTTGGGCCAGAACCCAACGATACAAACTCTACGCCAGTGGCGAGTTCTATGATGTCCCGGCCGATCCAGCTGAAAAATCACCGTTGAAAAATCTCAACCCTGACCAAGAGGCGGTTAAAGCAACCCTCCAGAACGTCATCAACCAAAACCTGGCTGTCCAAGGATCTGCCTTGAAGAAATCCTGAGCTATGTCGTGCGCAGCGAGACGAATCACGCAAATCCTCTCTGCTCTAATTCTCCTCACCACTATCTGTGCAGCTAACACAGAGAAGGAAGAGGGGCCCAATATCATTGTGATTCTTGCCGACGATCTCGGCTACGGAGACTTGGGGTGCTACAATGCCGAAAGCAAAATCCCGACACCCAACCTCGATGCCTTGGCAACAAAAGGGGTTCGCTTCACTGACGCCCATGCCGGGGGGTACTACTGTGTGCCGTCACGCTATGCGCTGATGACCGGCACGTTTGCCAGTCGCACGTCGATGAACCTGGGGAACGGTCCGTTGATCAGACCGGGCCAGCCCACGGTTGCCTCGGTCCTTCGGGAAAACGGATATCAAACCGCCATGGTTGGGAAATGGCATCTTGGCTTTGATGCGTTTCTCCAAGGGGTGCACGAGAACATCAATTTTAATGGCGAGTTCACTGGTGGCCCGGTGGACTGTGGATTCCACCAGTTCTTTGGCATTCACGCCTCGCTCGATATCCCGCCCTATTTCTTTATCCGCAACCGGAAGGCAGTGTCTCCTCCCACAGAGTCTATTGGTGCCAGCGAGGGAGTCGATCCCGTGGCGGGGTGGAATAATATTCAAGGCCCATTCTGGAGAAAAGGGTGGGCGAGTCCGGTATTTGATCCCGCGTCGGTGACACCGCGTTTTTTTGAGGAAGCACGAGCGGTGATTTCCAAGCATGAGAAGGAGGCCTCCGGAAAGCCGTTGTTTTTGTATCTCGCGCTTCCTTCGCCTCATACTCCTTGGTTGCCTCTCCCGGAATTTCGCGCAAAAAGCGGCGCTGGGAGCTACGGGGATTTCGTGGTGCAGGTGGATGCCGGGATCGGGCAGTTACTTGCGTTGGTAGACGAGTCGAGTCTTGCTGATAATTGCTTGATCCTCTTTTCCTCGGACAACGGGCCGGTTTGGTACGACGCCAATGTCGAACAATATGGACATAGATCGTGCGGACCGTTGCGGGGGATGAAGGGGTCCGAACTCGAAGGGGGCCATCGTGGTCCATTCATTGTCCGCTGGACAGGGCGATGCCCTGCAGGAATCACAAGCGATCGGACCGTTGATTTTACCGATCTCCTCCCCACCATTTCCCAACTCTGCGGTGGGCAACCAGAGTCCGGTTGGGATGGAGCGAGTTTTCTTTCTGTATTGCAGGGAAAAGAGGGTGGCACGCCAAGGCCAGCCATTGTTCATACCAAAAATTGCATCAGAGACGGGAAGTGGAAGCTCATTAGAGGCACGCAAAAAACACCTCCAGAGGTCCAATTGTACGACCTCGTAGCCGACCTAGGGGAAAAACAGAACGTGGCCAAAGACAACCCCGCCATTGTCGCCCGACTCACCGACAAACTCGATTCCTTGATTCCATGAAACAACCAACCACCCTCATCGCTGCCATTTTGATCGCAACCCTCGGCATGACGCCGGTTCTCCTTGCGGATGACGTTGCTCCAAGTTCGCGCCAATCGCGTGCGGGCAAAAAAAAAGCGAAAGAGCCCGCGCTTCCACCCACCCATGCCGATGTGGCTTACGATGTGCATGAGCGCACCAAGCTCGACTTCTGGCAGGCGGAGGGTGACGGACCACGCCCGCTCAAGGTTTTTATCCATGGGGGAGGTTGGGTCACAGGCGATAAAAAACAGGGCACCAAGTTGCTGGATTCCGAGTTGAAGAAGGGGATCTCCGTGGCGGCGATCAATTATCGGTTGTCCACAACGGATCCACTCCCGGCGCCGGTGCATGACGCGGTGCGGGCGATCCAGTTTCTGCGAAGCAAGGCGCAGGAGTGGAACATCGATAAAAGCCGGATTGTGCTCACCGGAGGAAGCGCCGGGGGGTGCACGTCCCTGCTCATCGCCTGTATGGACGACTTTGCAGATCCGGCCTCGGACGACCCCGTGAAGCGCGAGTCGAGCCGTGTCCAGGGGGTGGTGGTCAAAGGCGCCCAGTCGGCGATCGATCCCAAGCTCATCGAGTCCTGGATCGGTCCGAATGTCTGGCATGAGATGATCCACCAGGCGGTGGGAGAACCCACTGTCGAGGCCGCAAAGCAAAACTACGCAAAGCACGAGGCCCTCTACCGCGAATTCTCGGCATACAACCACCTCAGCAGTGACGATCCGCCCCTCTACCTTGGCTATGCACCAGATGTCTCCGTTCCAGCGACATCAATCGGACACGGCATCCACCACGGCATGTTCGGGATCAAGTTGAAGGAAAAATCCACCGAGGTCGGCCACGACAAAGTCTATCTGGGCATCGGAAAACAAGCCGATGCCACCTACCGGAATGGCGATGCATTCGCTGATAGCGTCCTTCTCGCAAACTAACCCTTCCTCCACAACCGACTCATTTTCACAACACCCATATGCTCAAAAAACTCATCACCAGCGCGGCAGGTTTGCTTTTGGTTGCCCCCCTTCAGGCGGATGACCGCCCTCCAAAGCCCAATGTCATTATCGCCCTGATTGACGACCTTGGTTGGCAGGATGTGAAGTGTTACGACATTGACGGCCCCAGCCCCTACGAGACGCCAAATATCGACGCCCTGGCCAAGCGCGGGGTGATGTTTTGGGAGGCATATTCACCGGCTCCCACGTGTTCGCCGAGTCGCGGAGCGATCATGGCGGGCAAGTATCCCGCGCGTCTGCAGCGAACCCATGTAAAAGGGGGGCAACCGCCGGCAGCTAAAAACAAAACCAAGGATGTGATGATCGACCCTTGGCACATGGGGCGCCTTGATGTCAGTGAGACCACAATTGCAGAGGCGTTGAAAGCGAACGGATACCGCACCGGACACAGCGGCAAATGGCACATAGCCATCGATCACAATGCGTTTCCCCAACCGAAAGACCATGGGTTTGATGTCACTTATTCTGGCCGCGGGGCGAACAATAAAATGTCGCCGGATCGGCTTTCGGATTTTGCCACAGCGGATGCAAAGGATCCCTACCAGTTGGACGAGGAGGGATTTCCGAAAGACAGCGTGACGCTGAATGCGATCGATTTCATGGAGAACGCAAAAGCCCAACCATTCTTCCTCTACTACCCGACATGGTTGGTCCATTACCCGGTTCAAACACGCAGTCGCGCGTTGCTGGAGAAATACTGCAAGAAGCTCGGTGTGGAGATGCCCACCGATCCTGAGGGCTGGCCGCTCGAAGGGCAGAAAAACCCCTACTACTGCGCCATGGTTGAGATGGTCGACCACTACATCGGACAGCTCGTGTCCTACCTTGAAACCACTGATGATGCGCGCTGGCCGGGACACAAACTGATCGAAAACACCTACATCATTTTCTCTTCTGACAATGGCGGTGCCGAGGGCGGACATGGGGAAATTTACACCGACAATGCGCCGCTGACGGACGGCAAGGGGAGCACCCTCGAGGGCGGCACCCGCGTGCCATTGATTATTGCTGGACCCGGCATCAAGGAGGGGATCCAGACGAACGTCATGGCAAACGGGGTCGATTTCTTTCCCACGATTCTTTCGTGGGCGAACCTGAAACTGCCGGCGGGCATGAAGGTTGATGGCTGTGATTTGTCCGCGCTCGTGAGTACGGACCCACAGGATGCCGGGTTGGTGAAGGATGCCTCGGGCGACTCCCGGAAGACGATGATTCACCACTTCCCGCACGGGGTGAAAGCCCGTTCGACCATTCGCCGCGATGGCTTCAAGTTGATCTACACCTACAACCACTACAGCAAAAGTAAGTCACCGGAGATCGAGTTGTATCAACTCTATGATGACGAGGGGAACCGGGTGGATATCGAGGAAACCAAGGATCTCGCGAAGGAAATGCCAGAGAAAGCTGCTGCCCTGAAGAAGGAGCTCATGGCAGCGCTGGATGAAATGGATGCCTCTAAGCCTTATCTCAATCCGTTTTTTGAAGGGAAGCTCCCCGGTAAAGAGAAGGTCTGCACTCCTGTGGAGGAAACCAAAGAGGGCAACACAGTGACCCTGACCTACAAGGAAAATGGAGCCAAGGTTCAGAAAGCGTTTCTGTTTTACACCACGACTCTCGGAGACAAAGCCGAGGAATGGTTCCGGAAACCAATCACTGTGGAAGGCAACGGCAAGGTGTCGTGTGAATTGCCCGAGGGAACGAACGGACACCTCATCACACTCGTGGATGAGAATAATTTTCTCGTCAAATATCCCGACAATGACCCCGGGAAATAAGGAGCCAACGGGCAGCGCAAATAAACAGGAGTCACTATGAAAAAAATGAAACATCTCGCACTCATCCCGCTTCTGGCGGGGGCTCCACTACTCCCCGCCGCCTCCGATGCGGAGCGTCCGAATATCCTGTTTATTCTGTCGGATGACCACGCGATCCAATCGATCGGGTGCTATGGCAACAAGGACATCAAAACCCCGGCACTCGACCGCTTGGCAAAGGAGGGGATGCGCTTTGAGCATGCCTTGACGCCGAATTCATTTTGCACACCCGCCCGTGCGGCGGTTCTGACCGGAAAATATTCGAACAAGAATGGGGTGACGCATCTGAACCAGCGCTTCGACGGGACCCAGCAGACATTTCCGAAATTGCTCCAGGCAGCCGGATATGACACCGCCCTGTTCGGCAAGTGGCACCTCCTCTCGCAACCCACCGGGTTCAACCAATATTGTGTCATGAAAATGCAGGGGATGCCGGAAAATCCAACCGTGTTCGAGCCCCGGCACGAGTGGATCGAGTGGTCTGCGAAGGACCAGAAATCGGCTTTCGAGGGCGGACGCAAACTCAAGGGCTACAACAACGATGTGATGACCACCGAGGCGATCGAGTGGTTGAAAGACCGTAAAAGCGACAAACCATTCTGTTTGCTCCTCCACCCGAAACCGCCTCATGCGCCCTATCGCCCTGCACCGCCGAGCTATGAGGAATTTTTAAAGGAGGTTCAACTTCCGGAGCCCAAAACTCTCCTCGATGACTACAAGGGTCGGGCTCCGGAGGCGATTGCCAGCAGCATGTCCAACAACCGTCTTTTGCTTTGCCCAACCTACAAGGAATCACGCGAGCGGTTGAAAAAAGAAAACCCGAAGATCTCGAAGGACGAACTGACCCGGGCCATCTATCAGGAATACATCAAGGACTACTACCGCCTCGTGAAGTCCGTGGACGACAATGTTGGGCGCGTTCTGGATTATTTGAAGGAGAGCGGATTGGAGAAAAACACCATCGTTGTGTACACCTCCGACCAAGGCTTCGCGCTCGGGGAACACGGGTTTTACAACAAGCAGTGGATGTATGAACCCTCGCTCCACCAGCCTTTGATTGTGCGTTATCCCGGTCTGGTCGCGCCTGGCAGTGTGCATTCGTCGATGGTCAACCACATCGACCTGGCGCCGACATTGCTCGACGTGGTTGGGCTTCCGGTGCCGAGTGACATGCAGGGTCACTCCCTCAAGCCGATCCTCGCTGGAAAGTCCGATAAGGTCCGCGATGCCCACTACTACCACTTCTACGAGCATGGGAAGGGACTTCCAGAAATGATCGGGGTGCGCACCGCAACCCAAAAACTCATTCACTACCCTGGGCTCCCAGTGTCGCATCAGTGGGAACTTTTCGACCTCGAGCAGGATCCCGATGAGATTCAGAACTTGGCCAACGATCCCGCGCACAATGCTCTTCGCAAGCAGTTGGAAGACACGCTCCGCGATTTGATTCGTGAGTTTGACGATCCCGTTCAGGCACCGAACCTTGTGCCTTCATCCAAGTCGGCTGAGCGGGGCACTAGCAATCAACCCGTTGCCGCGTGAGTGTCATGAAGCATTTCAGAAGATCCCTGCCTTTCCTTGCTGTAGCCGGGGTTTTCATCGGATTCCATTCATCCGCCTGGTGTGATGCCTCACCGGTTGCCTCTTGGACATTCGAGGAGGTTCAATCCACCGCGTCAGAACCCCTGAAGAAAAAGAAAACCACGCGTTATGCCCAAGATTACAAGGAAAGCCCGAGTGGAATCCTGAACAAAGACTCCGGAGATGCTGTTTTCGGATTGTTCGAGCTTGTCGACGGAGTGAGCGGAAAGGCAATGAAGGGCGATGGATTTTCATCCAAGGTGGTACGCGTTGCGGATCGCCTCCCTTCCCTGAGCAAGGGTTTCTCATTGGAGGCGTGGGTGGCTCCGCAGGAATACTCGCAAAACCAAAGCGCCATCGTCGATTGCTCGCAGGGACGGGAGACTGGTTTTTTTCTCGGTATCGACAAGGCGGGGCGCCTGTTGGTTCAAGCCAATATCGGAGGGAAGTGGTCGGTTTGCCGGTCATCCGATCCACTGCCATTGTTGCGTTGGTCGCATGTGGCGGCGACATTTGATCCTGCCACTGGATTGTCTGTGTATGTGGACGGGAAGGTTGCCGGATCATCTCCGGTTGAAGGAAGTCTGGTGCCGGCACCGGAAACCGATTTGTGGATCGGGATGAGCCAGATGAACCAAACTCCGGACGGGCACAGCAACATGGGGGACCCATTACCGATGGTCTTCGATGGCCTGATCGATGAAGTGAGGGTCTATGATGTGCCACGTTCCGCCAGTGAGATTGCTGCCAACGTTGCTTCGGTTACTCCTTCTGTCGCGCAGCCATTGAAGTTCCGTGTGCTCCCTTCGGGGCCGCAGGAGGGGAAACGCTTCGGAGCATTCCATGCCCGCCTTGAGTATTGCCCGGAGTGGGATGCGCAGTGGCGTGTCGGTGATACAGCCGATGTGGTGGTGACCTTCGACCATCCGGGTGCCAATTTTGTTTTTTGGCGGGGGACCGGGTATATCCCGCACTGGGTCACCAAGAACGGGGTGTGGTACAACAACCAATTTGTCGAGAGGATGGGCATCTCCGACGGGTGCCGCGGGTGTGTCGAGCCAATGAGCGACAA
>CALAPX010000210.1 GCA_937888355.1 uncultured Spartobacteria bacterium | reverse complement strand
CGAATCTTGGACTACAAGACTTTCTCGCAACGGAAGTCCCCTGCCATGTCGCATATCGGCCCCAGCAACACAAAAGTCCATCTGCCAGAAGCCGATCTTCAAATCAGCACGAAAACCGGCAAAATCCAGCAGCGCTCTTGGATCGATCTCCAACTTCCCCTTTACGATTGGATGGCACGGCAGATTTGGCCGGAGGATGCCGCCAAAGGGGTAAGTGTTGGCTACTTTCTTTTGACTGCGGAAACCGAAATGGAAACCAATGCGCTAGAAATCTTCGATCTTACCGACGCGATGAGAAGCTCTGCATTATCATGCGCTACACGTATCGCCTCGCTTGTTCGTCATGGCCAGTTTTGGCCCCCTTCTTCTGCCAGTGAAGTGGAATTCGACGACTTCAAGGATTGGTTTATGGATGGACCACCAGAAACCCTGCTCGATGAGGCGTCTGTGCAGCTACTCAAAGGCCCCACCGGAGTTAGCTGATGAAAGGGGATACTTCATTCCATCGTAATCTATTGATTGTTGCCAATGCCGGCAGCGGCAAGACATACCACCTTGTTACCCGCTGCATCCAACTCCTGCAACGCGGCGAACAGCCTGAGGAGATTCTGGCGCTTACGTTTACCCGTGCAGCTGCTGCGGAATTTTTACAAAAGCTTTTTGAACGCATCGCTCAAGCTGCAAACGATCCCGAGCAGCTGCAAATACTGCAGGAGCAACTTGGGGGTGACTGCCCCGCCATTGATGCCAATGGCTGCATCAAACTTTTACGCCAATTGATAGAGTCGCTCCCGCGTCTATCGATGGGCACGCTCGACCAACATTTCGGGCGCATCGTCCGGGCATTTCCTTTTGAACTGGGATTGGCTCGAGAGGTGGAACTCCTCGACGACGCTGAAAAAGAAGACAGTCAGCGCCGAGCCCTGGAGGAACTTTTTGCGCGAGGAACACAAACCGACTTACGCGAATTTATCGAAATTCTCCGACAGCAAAGCCGCAACCGCGCCGACCAGTCAGCTCTGAAGTCGATGTCTCATGCAGCCAACTCACTTCACGTTCAGTTCATCGAAACACCCACACGCTGCCCTTGGGGTGATGCGAAACTCATTTGGCCGGCAGGATGCCCAATTCTTAACGCGAGCGATATCACCACCGCTGTCCAAAAGTTTGATGCCGCTATTAATGCCACTCACCCTGATTTGAGCGATAAATCAAAAGTGATTATCTCTGGTTGGCTGGAATCAGCATTGGAGTATCAGGCGCCAAGTAAAATGAGTAAGAAACTGGCTGCATTTTTCAAAAAACTGACAGATGAAGGCGTTGGCACGGCGCCGTCTGCTATCCCTTATATTGCGGCAGGCAGGGAAAAACTGATGTTGTATCCTCAGTTACTGCTGGCACGCGACGAACTCTTTCGCGCCATTGCCAAGCATGAACTCGAAAGCCGGCTTGCGTCATCCCAAGCACTCTATGAACTGCTGAAACACTACGAAAGGATCTACGATCTATCAGTTCGCAGGGCTGGGCAATTAACGTTCTCTGATCTCGTCATGCTCTTGGCCGTCAACCAAACGAAAATCTCCCATCGCAATATCGAGTATAGGCTGGACGGCCGTTTCAACCATTGGCTTCTAGACGAATTCCAAGACACCAACCGCCTCCAATGGAGAGTCATGGAACCATTAGCTGAAGAAGTGGTATGGGACCCTGAGGAAAGACGCAGTTTTTTTTATGTGGGCGATACCAAGCAGGCGATTTACGGGTGGCGGGGCGGGGACTTCAAACTCTTTGAGCAAGTTCGAGAAGCCTTCGAGCTAAATGGTGGCGCGAGCATTGAAAAAAGGGAGCTTTTCCAATCCTGGAGGTCAGACAAACGGATTATCGAGGCAATCAACGTTATTTTTGATCCCGCCCGACTCGATGACCCAGTGAATGCTGACTTCAATCTTCCTGATGAAACTATTGAAAATTGGAAGAAAGCTTGGGTCGAACACAAAGCCGGCAAGAATGCTCACGAAGGATTTGCCCAACTTAGATTGCTGCAAAACAATCAAGATAGGGAGGATGAAAATGGCCAATTACTACTTGATGAATCGGTTCTCGATATCCTCAAGGAAACTGACCCTGTCGGGCGTGGAATGACCTGCGCAATCATCGTGCGTACCCGCGCCAAACTTGACCATTACGTTGCTCTCCTTCGCGCCCAAAAACCCCCGATTCCTGTCGCTGCGGAAGGTCGAGTTAATCCCTGCCTGAAGACGCCTGAAAGCTTGGCTCTCTATGCACTGGCCAAATTTTTGGTGTCCCCAATTGATCGGATTGCCGAAGCCCAGTTCATAGGATCTCCCTTTGGATTCCTTGCCGAAAAACAGACCTCCACTTTTCAATTTGCGGCACTTCAGCAAATCGCCGCCGAAGGCCTGTCCGCAACATTCTCCAAGTGGGTGCGTGAAGCCTCACGCATCTCAGCAATTGATACTTCAAATGCGGAGGCATTTCTAGAAGCCACTGCTGATTATGAGATGCAGCGCAAAGGCGGCGAGGATCTTAGCCATTTTTTGGAATTCATCGACCATCGGGTCCAGCAGGATAGCGAAACGCCCGGGGTGGTCAGGGTAATGACGACCCACTTTTCCAAGGGTCTTGGAATGGACATGGTGATTCTGCCGGAGTTGGGAGGCACAACAGGGATTGCAGATTTCCGGGACACCTCGGGCATCGCATTGTCCCGTGATTCATTGGGCCAAATCCAGTGGGGGCTCTCGCTTCCAAACAAACATATCTGTGCCGCCGACCCCACACTTTCCTCCTTACGGGAGCAACTCCGCGCGAGACAAGCCTACGAGGCATTTTGCGTGTTGTACGTCGCCATGACTCGAGCCAAGCATGCTCTCTATTGTCTACATCTTCGGGGCAAGGACTTCAAAAACCCCGGTCGCTGGTTGGATAAAAACTTCCCCACCGGTGACACCATCGAACAAGATGCTCGTTCAATAGGCGATTCTCGTTGGTTTACTTCATTCACCCCAAAAAAGGTTTCGGCACCTTTCATCGAGGGAACCCAACTGACCCCGCCCGATGCGTTACCATCTTCCGCCACGCCTTCAACCAAGGAGGGGAAGCAAATCACGGGCGATTTCATATTGAAGGGGGCTTCTGCTCGTCATTTGGGCATTGAGGTTCACGAACTTCTTGCCTCGGTGGAATGGCTCGGGGATGCGCCGAATGCTCCCCAAGCAAGCCCTGAGGCTAGGGCCATCGTCAACGAATTCCTCAAAAGCGACCGCGCCACTGTCCTTAAAAAGCCCCCTGGAAAATCCATCCTTTGGCGGGAAAAACCCTTCGCCATCGAGATCAATGGGCATCAAATAAACGGGGCCTTCGACCGCGTACTTATTACTCTTGATACAGAAAATAAGCCTGCCTGCGCGGAGATCATTGACTTTAAAACTGACCAAGTCACCGCTGACCTGACTGCGGAATATGAAGGGCAACTTGCATCATATAAAAAAGCTACCGCTTTGCTGCTCGGCATAGATGAAGATTCCATTTCGGCCCAAGTGATAGGAATCAGGGGGTAACTACGCCTCTCGCTCCCCCAGCTTAATGAATCCCGCTAAGCGGATTTATGGCGGAAGGGGAGGGATTTGAACCCCCGGTGGGTTACCCCACGCTCGATTTCGAGTCGAGTGCCTTAAACCGGACTCAGCCACCCTTCCAATTGCATAAAAGACTGTAGACAACTACGGCGGTTACAAGCGGTGGGCAAGAAAAAGCACAGAGCAATTTTTTATCAACTCTTGCGAAGCGTGCACCACAAGCTCTATCGTCTCCTCCAATGGTTAAAAAACTGCTCCACACACGCTATAGGGTATCGGATTTGGATAAGACAGTCGCTTTCTATCGTGATGTCCTAGGGCTTGAGGAAGTGCGCCGGAGTAAAAGCGGGCGCGGGTCAGAGTTGGTTTTTTTCAAGACTCCAGGGAGCGAGGAATTGATCGAAATTTGCAAATATGACGGAAGCGGCCCGGTTATCGTGGGGCCTGATCTCACGCACTTGGCCTTTGAGGTCGAGGATATCGCTTCCTTTGCGATGCACTCGGCGGCTTTGGGATATCCGCTCAGCGACGGCCCTCATGCAAGTTCAAACGGGTCGGTGATTGCATTTATCGATGCTCCGGAGGGATACGAAATCGAGTTAATCCAACCAGCAAAGTAACACTCTTGGCAACCGCCAAGCGGTCACTTCATCGTTTCTGTTTCCAAATATTTGAATTTACCCTCCTCAACTTTTAAAACGGGGACGGAAAAAACCATGATGCGTTCCGGGTCGACAGTGATCAACCCAGTGAGTCCCGGCAAGTTGGTTGTTTTTCGGATAGCTGATTGAATTGGATTAGGTTGTATGGATCCTGCCTTTTGAATCGCTGTAGTCAGGACGATGAGGGCCTCGTATCCAAGGGCGGATGGAGCTGTGGGGGATGACCCGAACTTTTGAGTATAAGCGGGGGCAAAGAGCAGGACTTTTTCCGCATCGGACTGGGGATTGTATCTCCCGGGCAAATAACAGCCGTTTGCAGCTTCTCCGGTTGCAGCAAGAAACTCGGGAGAATCCCACATCGCCGTGCCGAGAAATGGCATCGCCAACCCCATCGCTCGGGCTTGTTTTAAGATTGCCGCAGCCGTGCGGTGGTCGTGCGGCAGATAAACAATGTCTGGATTTTTCTTTTTGATGATTTCGAGTTGCTTCGTGAAATCGAGCGATTTTATGGAGAAATACTCAGCAACCATCACCGTGTGCTTTTTTGTTTTAAATTTCTTACGAAAACTTAGGGCAAGGGATTGGGCATATTTATCCTCACGATCGAAGAGGATGATTGCACGCAGCGCTCCCAAGGTAAAAGCTGTTTGGGCCATGATGTGGCCGGAGTGGAAATCGGCGTAGCATATTCGGGACACCCACGGTTCAGAAGTCAGGCGGGCGGGCATGGTGGAACCAATCGCAATCAATGGGATCTTAAGTACATTGGCTTCAGCGACAGCCTCTCCACTCCCTGTAGACAGTGCTCCAATGACCGCGATGACCTTGTCCTCTACCACCAAATCTTGCATCGCCTTCTTAGACGAGGCGGGGTCTGAATCAGTGTCCCGGACGATAAGGCGGACCGGACGCCCGTTGACTCCTCCCGCCGCATTGCATTGTTCTGCGGCGAGCTGCAACCCATTTAGTGCATCCTGAGCACTGATGACTGCCTCGCCTTTGAATGGCAAAAACACGCCGATATCGAGACTTTTGATCGGGGTGGGCTTTCCCTCAGGCTCCTTCTGGGTGGGAGAAGGGGCGGGTTTTTCACATCCGGCTACCAGAAGTGCAAATAATGCCAGACCATACAAAAGGGGGCGAATCATTGAAGTGAACATACTTAATCTTCTTCCTGTAGACAATATGTGCATTTTTGAAATTCTTAAATAAATATTGTAGAGGGAAGCCCAATGACTGCGCACTCTTAAGCCGTAACAAGCTCAGCGGAATGATGGTTGGTAACTCTTGTCGCTATCGGTTCGGGATATTCGAAGATCCTGCCTTCAAAGTTGCGGATGACAATTTTTGCTTGGTCATGGGAGACTACGTAGTTGGGATTCACCGGCACCTTCCCGCCACCACCGGGAGCATCGATCACAAATTGAGGGATTGCATAGCCACTGGTAAATCCACGCAGGGCCTCAATGATTTCTATCCCTTTGGCGACAGAGGTCCGCAGATGGGAGGATCCACGGATGAGGTCGCATTGGTAGAGGTAGTAGGGCCTCACACGGCACAACAACAGCTTGTGCACGAGGTCGCGCATCGTGTCGACATCATCGTTCACCCCAGAGAGAAGCACGCTCTGGTTTCCTAGAGGAATCCCGCTATCGGCCAGACGCCCCAGAGCATCGCGCACCTCGATCGTCAATTCCCTAGGGTGGTTGACATGCACACTCATCCAGAGTGGATGGTATTTCCGAAGCATTGCACAGAGTTCGGGAGTGATCCGCTGGGGAAGAAATATCGGCACGCGCGTGCCAATACGGAGAAACTCAATGTGCTTTATCGATCGCAAGCGCGAAAGAATCGCTTCCAAGCGGGCATCCGAGAGCAATAAAGCATCCCCGCCCGAAAGCAAAACGTCGCGGATTTCCGTATGGGTTTCCAAGTAGCGGAATGTCTCCTCGAAATCCGTATGCAATTCCTGCTCCCCCACTCCACTCACCACACGGCTTCGAGTGCAATACCGGCAGTAGGAAGCACACCGATCAGTGACTAAAAATAAAACCCGGTCGGGATACCGATGCACCAGACCAGGCACTGGCATCGAAGAATCCTCACCGCACGGATCGGCCATGTCATGCGGAGAATCATACCCCTCCTCGATTCGAGGAACCACCTGTCGCCGGATCGGGCAGTTAGGGTTATCCGGTTCAATAAGGTTGAAATAGTGGGGAGTGACAGCCAACGCCAATTTTTTTCCGGCCAGAAGAACCCCGGCACGTTCCTCGGAGGTGAGCCTCAACCGATCCTCCAGCCCGGCCAATGTGGTGACCCTGTTTCTCTGCTGCCAACGCCAATCACTCCACATGGCTGGAGTCACAGCGCTCCAATGCCCTGGAGCATGCGATACAAAGCGTTCTTTAATGGCTGAACTAGATTCCGACATGAATTGGCACAGGCTACGACCCCACCCAGTCCTGTCAACGCGGCACTATTAACCAGCTACTAATTTAGCGAGGCGAGGCTGCTTCCGGCTAATGCCTCCAGCGGATACCTTATTTAAATCCGAGATCTTTTTGCCGCAGAAAATCCGCCGCCAAATCTGCCGCACTACGGATTTGACTGTCATCAACTTCCGATGCACGGGTGGCCACCCCTTGCGGGCGATCAGCCTGCTCCGCGAGCTTTTGGGTGATCCCGCGAATGCGACGCCCAAGAGTCGACGCCAAGCCGATGAGAAGAACAATCCCAGCCTCGTGGTGAGTGCTGAGAAATTCCTCCAACCGCTCCCGTTTGATTTCCCAGTAATGCGAAGGCTCAGAGGCAATCACCGAGCACATCGGGCTTGAAGGGTCGAAGATATCAACCTCTCCAATCCATTCACCGCATTGGATTTTCCCGAGCAATTCACCGGCAGCACTTTTTTTTCTACGTGCCTCAAAAGTTCCGCTGATCACACAGAACAATCTGCCATGCGATTTTCCCTCTTGAATTAGAACCGTCCCAGCCGGGGCAACTTGAAAAACACCATACTCAGCTAGGGTAGTGCGAGCAGTGCCACCCAGATTGGCAGTGATACCAGTGGATGGCAATGAAGTGGAAAGTGGAGGCATGCCCTCGATAAATCATTATGCAAGTTGGTGGTCAAGGCCCAGTCGCCAGACCATCGATTTCCTACCACAAAAATAAAATTCCACCCGCTAGTCGGCCATTTTGATAAAAGCCGTCACGGCGTGTCATGTGCATTTTATGACACAATTCAAGGTTGTGCTCGGAGTGCATGGTTGGTATTTTCACCTCAACATCAGGAATTCCTGTGGCTCTAGCCGCAGGGTGCCTACCGAGGATTTGGAGAAACTCCCACGGTGGCTTGCTTGAATTAACTCAAGCGATGTGCGGATCGAAAGATTCGAACAAAAAAATCTCCACGGCCAATACACAAACCGCCGCCCTGATCGGGTTGGCGGTTTTTTATTTGCCCGGATTCCTGGTGCGAACCCGAAAAGGAAACTCACCATGAAAGAAACACTATCCATCCGCATCCTCGCAGAAAATCCGGACCACCACCTGTGGAACAACAACGGCACCTTCTGGTGTCACTACACCCTCCACTTGCCTGACTACACGAAGCGCCGCGTGCGCCGCAGTCTGAAAACCTCAAGCATCCACCGCGCCCGCAAGCGGCGCGACCAGTTGCTCCACGGAGCAAGGAAAGGGGCCACGCTGTGAAAAAGATCAAAGGCATCCGCACTGAGCCTCCACTCCCTGAATAACCACAACCCAGAAAAACCAAACCCATGAAAACACAATCCACCGAAGACACGCTGCATCGCAGACGGACACGGCAACCAAGACGGACGACAGTCCCATCAACGACCGGACCAAGCAGGTCGAAAACCCAACGCCCACGTTCTGAGTGGGTGCTGCGAGTTCTGATCGGCGCAACCGCGCTGTTCGGGGTCCTCAATGCGGCCTTCCTCGGCTTCTGCCTTGGGGTGTTCGTTGAAAGCACCCGGCGCGATGCCTCAGAAAATGAACCCACCGTTGAAGAGGCGGTCTACCAGACAGCGTTCCTTCAGGCCTCCAGCGCCAATTGATCGCTCCCGCAAATCAACCCAAGCCCGCGCTCAGGGTGCCACCGGCAAGTGCCCTCCAACAATCAACCATCATAAAAACCATGCTCAATCTATCCCAAGAAGAACTCCCGCAAGCTCACGCGGAATCCACACTCGATGTGGTGTCATTGAATCAGCTTGGACTTCACGATCTCGCCCTCACTCAGGTGACCAAGGATCTGGAAACCAGTGAGGACAGCGTCACACTCTACAACGCTGTTCTCACAGCGATCGTGAACAGGCGGTATAGCCTCGCCGCCGACTATGCGAAGCGGCTCGAGAAGAGAGAGTATCTCGATAAAGCGGACTTCCATGTCATCAGCCTCGCCTACAACTACGCCGGCCTCCACGAAGCTTCCTACAAGGCTTGCAAGCGGGCACTGGAGTTGGAAACCGATCGATACACATGTTCCGACCTGTACACCCTTGCTTGCAGGGCCGGGAGCATAGGAAAGTACGATCAAGCCCTGAAGAGCATTCTTCAGCAATTTTCGCTGATCGATGAAGCAAGCAGCGACTTTCGGAGGAAAGTATTCCTGGATTCGGAACTCGCAGAAGTATGGCTCCAAGGCACGACTTCCACTCCGTACGTGGATCAGGTGTTGGATTTTTATTTTGCCGATTGGAGATCGATCGCTTTTGAAAACCAATCGATCAAACCCGAGCGTAGCGTGGATCATGGAGATTTAGCTCACATCCCAGAGGAATTCCACTGCCTGCTGAAACCACAGTGCGCTGTCACCTTTTTAAGCGCCCCGGTCAAGGAAGCCCAGTTTCCAGAGCTTCACAGGCGCTACCTTGAGTGGCAGGCAGAAACAGTTGCTCCGCGTGTCCAGGCATTCATTGCCTACATGGAAAAATGCGAAGAGATCCTCATCGCGCGCCAACCTCTCTTCGCCGCATTCCAAGCCGATCGAGGGCGCATTGGGCTCTCCAGAAGCCACCTCCTTTGCATCCTGCGGCATTCCAAGGATTGCGATCCCGCTCTCTTGCCCGACCTGCCCATGCTTCGCCCGCTTCTTTCCGAATTCCGTGCCCAGTATCAGGAATCCCCTGAGGCATTCAGGCTATTGGTTCACGCAGGGCGTCAACCGCATGATGAAGAGTTCTTCACATCCCTCCCGCCAGTGAACCGCGCCTCAATCCTTGCAGCCTTGTATCTCGGGAACTGTCATTTCAGGGAGAGAAGGTATGCCGATGCGATTCGCTCCTATGTGGCGTGCCACAAATTATGGCCGCAAGACGACACGGCATTGCTGAACGCCGTCTACGCCCTTCAAAAGCTCGAGCGATTCGAAGACGCAGCCAAGGTTCTCGCCCTCGTTTCCAAGGACTCCTTGCCGCTAAGCAAGCGGTCCGAGATCGAACGAAATATCGCCAACAAGGACTCCAGGCGAAACCCCTGTTGCCAGAATCCCAAGATTCCGACTCCCGAATTCGGTGGCTACCTCCCGGGTGGCAACGAAGAATTCCACCAGTGGACTGCGTATTGGATTAGCCGCATCCAAGAAACCTCCGAAGACTGACCATTTTTCCCTTTAACCTATGAGATCCCAACCACACCTCACTTCCAAGCAAAGCGCTCCCCATCAGCGACATGCCGATCAGCACAAATCACCTGTGCCGCCAGCGAAAAGCCCAAGAAAATATACCCCCGCTGAGATCAGGGAGAAACTCCTCGCCCTCGGCGTACGGGACGCGACCTTGGACCCAAGCTCACCAAGAGCATTCGAACTTTGAATTTCGCGTTGCGCTGGTGATTGACCGGCAAGTGACAAAAAAAGCGCCCCGAAGCCGCACGGGGGCGGATCGGGGCGCTTTGGTTACTTATCTTTCCGAAGCGAAGAGGACATCCTCCTCGTTCCAGGGAACTCTGCGGCCAGTGCCTTCCAGCAACTGGGCCGCCCTGTCGAGACACTTTCGCCATCCGCCCAGTTTCGAGGGGTGGTGCCGAGTCGTGGAACAGAAACGGAGTTCCGGGTTGAATGCACACTGCTGCCAGATCTCACGGCTCTCTCTTTTAGTGAGTTCCGAGCGATCGCGTGCCATTACTGCATGGAATTTTGCAGCTTTGGCCCGCTTGGTGACCTCCTCCAGGATTCCGAGGTTGATTCGGAAGACCTCCTTTTCGGAAGCACCCTCCTCCCACACCGAGAATTCCCCGAGGCGGAAGGCCACGCGGTAGCATGTGCCGTTTCGTTGAGTGAACCTCCACACTAAGGTAGCAGGTTCGTTCTTCCCGAACTCGATAGGAGTCGGGACCGACGCGGATATCGACTTTTCAA
>CALAPX010000209.1 GCA_937888355.1 uncultured Spartobacteria bacterium | reverse complement strand
CGGATTTGCTGAATGATGAATCCAAAGCACGTGAGTTGGGTGCCAATGGGCGCGCCAAGGCACAAGCAGAATACTCGGCGGACAAGATGGGCGAGCGAATTCTAGGCATCTACCGAGCGGCAATAGCCCGTCCCTAAAAATTCATAATGCTGGGCTGCTGCAATAACCAAAAATACTCTGCGGCGCCCCATGTTTCTTCCTCCAATCGTGGAATCGTGAGACTTTCCGAGAGATCGGACTGGATCTGGATTTCGTGCAGGACAACCAAAGCCGTTCTTCAAAAGACGTCCTGCGCAGGTGTTGCGCCTGATTCGCACACGAGCTAA
The DNA here is from genome assembly GCA_937888355.1 of uncultured Spartobacteria bacterium. Taxonomy (GTDB): domain Bacteria; phylum Verrucomicrobiota; class Verrucomicrobiia; order Chthoniobacterales; family Terrimicrobiaceae; genus UBA967. The sequence continues at coordinate 1,259 of CALAPX010000209.1, read as the reverse complement.
AATTTACTTATGAAAGAGGGTTCTTTAGATCGCCTTTTTTGGTGGCAGGACTCCGGCGGAATTTCCCCCGAGCGTCACGCTGCGCAAGTGATGGTGATGGGCGGATGGAATGATATCGCCGAAGCGCGGCGCCGTTTTGGACCGGATATTTTTGCAAAGGTGCTACGCAACCCGCCGCGCGGCCTTTTCGATCTGCGCTCTTGGACTTTCTGGCACAAGAAGACAGGCATGGTGCCCGTGCCGCCGCTCCCGAAGCAGCCCGCCGCTTGGCCTCCGCTGTGTGGTTCGGGATTACAACCCTCCGGCGCTCGGCTCCGCCCTTGCTTTAACTTCGGTAGCACTCAAATTTGACGTCGTCATGAACAATGCTGAACAGCCTCATGTGCAGAGAGCACAGCAAGCGCAGGATGAAATTCTCCGGGCCATGAGTCCCGGGCGGCGGTTGGAGGTGGCGCGCGAACTCTACGATACGGCCTGGCAAATCAAAGCGGCCGGGTTGCGCCGTCAGCATCCGGATTGGTCGGAAGAGTTTCTTCTCGCCAAGTTGCGGCGTGTTTTTGTCACCGGGTATGCTGGGGCCTGAGGAAATAACATGTCGGCTCGAAAAAGCCGGCATCGACTATTGCATTGTCGGTGGATTGGCTTCCATCGCTTACGGTCGCCCCCGTCTCACCCTCGATGCCGATTTGGTTCTGGCGATCAATCCCAGCCAAGTGGCCAAGCTTATCGAAGCTTTTCCCGCGGAGGATTTCTATCTTCCGCCTTCTGAAGTCTTGCAAGCCGAACTGCAGCGCGATGCACGTGGGCATTTCAACATTATCCACCAACACAGTGCCCTGCGGGCGGACTGCTATTTGCCCGGCCGGAGCGGGTTAGCCCTCTGGGAATTGGCGCACCGCCAACGCCTGCCTTTGGGTTCGAGTGAAGCATGGTTTGCCCCGCCTGAATCAGTGATTGTCCACAAACTCATTTTTCATCGCGAGGGTGGTTCGGAGAAACATCTCGAAGACATTCGCGGGATGCTGATCGGCACGCCCGTCGACCGAGAAATCATCGCGGACTGGGTCAATCAACTCGGCCTCGCGGAGAATTGGTCGGCCGCTCTTGCCGACCGGTGACATCGGGCCACCGATCGCTGTTTTACTCCTTTCTCCACGCTCTAAACTCCCCGCTATCTCATGAAAAAACTTCCGACCAAAATCCACGATGCGTGGCTGCTGAAGCCCAAGATCTTCGGTGATGCGCGCGGTTTCTTCCTC
>CALAPX010000208.1 GCA_937888355.1 uncultured Spartobacteria bacterium | reverse complement strand
CACATCGCCCAACACCAGAGCCTTGTACGACCTTACACATTTGCCTCCGCGACACGCAGGCAAATGTGTAAACAAATCATGCGGATTTTCTGGCTAGAGTGGCCGCTTCGTTGAGTTCTGATTTATTAAGGGGAATCACATTGCTTGGGGTTGGTAGGGCTGATAGGCTTTTCCGCTTCGTGAAATCTCTTGTAGCGTCCACTTCAACCCAAGATTGCCGCTGAGCAGGCGGCTGAATTCCTGTGGAATCGATTAAAATTCGTGGCGCACGCCAAAACAACCTCCAAGGGATCGACCTCGATCTGCCCCTTGGAAAACTCATTGTTGTCACCGGTCCCAGCGGCAGCGGAAAATCGAGTTTAGCTTTTGATACCATTTACGCTGAAGGCCAGCGGCGCTACGTCGAGACGTTCAGCCCTTATACACGGCAATTCCTTGAACGCATGGACAAGCCTGCCGCAGACCTGATCGAGGGCATTCCTCCCGCAATCGGGATCGAGCAAGCGAATAATGTCCGCACCACCCGCTCGACTGTGGGAACGATCACTGAGATCAATGACTACCTGAAGCTTCTCTTTCCGCGAGTGGCAAAGGGGTTTTGCCCGCAGTGCAGGGCGGAGATTCGCATGGGAAATGCCTCCGGCATCGCGCGAGCCATCGCAGAGCAGCATTCAGGCAAGGACATCCTCATCGCCTTTGAAGTGTCGGCTCCCTTGGACGTAAAACCTGGAGATTTCTTCGATTTTTTAAGCCAGCAAGGGTACCTCCGCGTTTGGCTGAACGGAAAATCCGTTCGTACCGACGAGCCTGCTCGCCTCAAAAAACTCCCCGCTGCCGTGCCAGTGATTCAAGACCGGTTAAAGGTCTCCCTGGATACCTCCTCCCGGCTTGCCGAGGGAGTGGAAACGGCCTTGCGACTGGGGAACGACCGGCTGCTGATCATTCATGCGGATAGCGCAAAACAGGAAGTTCATGCCTCCGGGTGGCACTGCCCGAAATGTGACTCGGATATCCGCCCCCCCTCACCGGCCCTCTTCAGTTTCAACAGTCCCTTGGGTGCTTGCCCTGACTGCAAGGGCTTCGGGCGCATTATCGGCATCGACATGCAACGCGTGATTCCTGACCCATCGCGTTCTATTGCCGATGGCGTTATCCGCCCGTTCCAAACCGGCCAGTCGGCGGAGTGCCAGGAAGACCTCTTGCGGCACGCGCGCAAGCGTGGCATCGACCTGCATCGACCTTTTGAAAAACTCCCCGCCGCCGCACGCAAGTGGATCCTCGAAGGCGAGCCGGGCATCGACCCCCGCGATGCTAGGGAATCCGGGAGCTGGTATGGCGTAAACGGCTTTTTTGCTTGGCTGGAGAGCAAGGCCTACAAGATGCATATTCGCGTCCTGCTTAGCCGGTACCGTAGCTACCAGCCCTGTCCCGCCTGCAAGGGTGGACGTTACCAACCGGAAACTCTAAACTATCGCATTGACCCTCCAGGGATGACGATTGCGGATATCGCTGCATTGCCACTGAACCGCTTGGAGAAGATCCTAGAAAACCTCGCTGTTCCGCCGGAGAACACCTCGGCCACCCTGGTTCACCGGCAAGTGCTCTCTCGCGTGCACTACCTCTGCAAGATCGGCCTGGGATACCTCACTCTTGACCGTCCGACACGCTCCCTCTCCGGTGGGGAAATCCAGCGCGTAAACCTCACCACCTGCCTCGGTGCTTCGCTGGTGAACACCCTCTTCGTGCTTGATGAACCGAGCGTTGGCCTTCATCCCAGAGACACCGTACGCCTCATTGAAATCATGCAAGTCCTTCGAGACAAGGGGAACACAATCCTTGTGGTCGAGCATGAAGAGGCGATCATTCGCTGCGCAGACCATCTCGTTGACATCGGCCCGGGACGTGGCTCATCCGGCGGGAAGTTGCTCTTTTGCGGACCCGCTGATAAATTTGACCCCACCGAATCACTCACGGCGGACTACCTCAATGGCCGGAGATCGATTCCGATTCCCAAGAAACGGCGCAAGGCGGCTGAGCATGTCACCCTCAAGGGCATCACCCACCACAATCTGAATAACCTTGATGCCAAGATCCCACTCGGCGTTCTCTGCGTGGTCACCGGCGTTTCGGGATCGGGAAAAACATCCCTTGTGCGTGATGTCCTCCACCGCCAACTAGTCGGAGAGGAGACCCCCGAGGACGAATCGGCAGGGTTTGTGAAATCCATCACCGGCGATGAAGAGATCGACGAAGTGGTTATGGTCGACCAATCCCCGCTGACGAAGACGCCAAGATCGACTCCGGCAGTCTATCTCGGCGTCTACGACCATATTCGCGACCTCTTCGGATCGTCCAAAGAAGCGCTCGACGCAGGATTCACTCCTTCGAGTTTTTCATTCAATGCCGGGAATGGCCGCTGCGACCGCTGTGGCGGGCTCGGATTTGAAAAGGTAGAAATGCAATTCCTCAGCGACCTCTTTCTGCGCTGTCCGGAATGCGATGGAACCCGATTCCGCACTCCCCTCCTCAAAATCGAGATCGCGGGAAAATCGATCCACGATGTTCTGGAAATGACCGCCGCCGAGGCGATCCCGTTTTTCAAGCCCCTTGACCCAAAAGGCAAAATTACCGGCCCATTGACGCTCCTCTCCGAGGTCGGCCTTGAATATCTCCGCCTCGGACAACCCGTGAATGCCTTGAGCGGAGGCGAATCCCAGCGGCTCAAACTCGTCCACCACCTCGCCCGCAAATCCCGCGAAAACACGCTCCTTATTTTCGACGAACCCACCACGGGGCTGCACTTTGATGATGTGGCCCTTCTTGTGAAGGTCTTCCACCGTCTCGTGGAGCAAGGGAACAGCGTCATCGTCATCGAACACAACCTCGAAGTGGTGAAATGTGCAGACTGGGTCATCGACCTCGGCCCGGAAGGAGGACTGGAGGGAGGAAAAATCATTGCCGCTGGCACCCCGGAGGAAATCTCCTCCTCGTTGGAATCGCACACAGCTCGTTTTCTCAAGCCGCTCCTGGAGGGCCTTCCTGCAACTGGTTGGACTTCCCTGCAAGAAAACTCCTCCCCACCCGCCACTCCGCGCTCCACCTCGATTATTGTACGTGGTGCCCGCGAGCACAATCTGAAGAATATCGATGTCGATATTCCCCGCGACGGCATGGTTGTCGTCACCGGCCTCAGCGGATCAGGCAAATCGACTCTCGCTTTTGATATTTTGTTTGCCGAAGGCCAGCGCCGGTTCCTCGATAGCATGTCGGCTTATGCCCGCCAGTTCGTGGATCAACTCGAAAAGCCGGATGTCGATTCCATCGAAGGCCTCCCTCCGAGCGTGGCAATTGAACAACGCGTCACCCGCGGCGGAGGCAAATCCACCGTAGCCACCGTTACTGAGATCCAGCATTTTCTTCGGCTTCTCTTTTCAAAACTCGGCACCCAATTTTGTCCCGAATGCCACGTCTCGGTCGAAAGCCGCACGCCGACGGCCATCGCTGCCGAAGCATCCAAAAAAGCGGAAACTGGAAAGGTTACCCTCCTCACCAACCTTGTGAAGGCACGCAAAGGCTTCCACACGGATGTCGCCCGCACTGCCGAACGCAAGGGCATTACCATGCTGATCGTGGATGGAGTCCGCACGCCAGTCGAAGCGTTTGTGAAACTCGAGCGCTTTAAGGAACACACGATCGATGCCGTTATTGGAGAACTCGACGGCTCGGATCCCCAAAAGGCCGATGAACTCGTCCGCTTTGCGCTCAAGCTCGGCAAGGGCACTGCACGCATTGAGGACGCCAACGGAAATTCCTCGATTCTGAGCACAGCGATGAATTGCCCATCCTGCAGCAAGGCATTCGAGCCCCTCGATCCGAGGTTGTTTTCTTTCAATTCCCCGCACGGATGGTGCACACACTGTCGGGGATTCGGAGAAATATGGACGGGGCTTGGCCCGGCTGGACAATTCGAAACCGCTATCGATGCCGAACTCGATGAGGAACGCCGCCACGAAGGTCTTGAGGAAGGCGAGCGCCGCCCGTGCCCGATCTGCCAAGGCTCTCGCCTTAACGAAACTGCGAGAAACGTCTTTCTTCAAAAGACGAGCATCATTGATTTCACCCACTCCCCAGCGGCGGACGCCCTCACTCTCTGCGACACCCTGACTTTCACAGGAGGTGCTGCGGAGGTGGCAAGGGACATCATCGCCGAAATCCGCCAACGCCTAGAATTTCTTGCGAAGGTTGGCCTCGACTACTTGGCTCTTGACCGCAGTGCGAAGAGCCTGAGCGGAGGAGAGGCCCAGCGCATCCGCCTTGCAGCCCAGCTTGGATCAAACCTGCGTGGCGTCCTGTATGTCCTCGACGAACCGACAATCGGACTGCACCCGCGCGACAACGAACGCCTCCTCGACGCCCTTCAACTCCTTGCGAAAAAAGGCAACTCCCTTGTCATCGTGGAACACGATGAAGAGACCATGCGTCGCGCCGACCGTATCCTTGACCTCGGGCCGGGAGCAGGCAGCAGAGGCGGGCAAGTTATCGCCACCGGCACACTCGACGAGATCATGGCCAGCCCCGCATCGCTCACTGGGCAAGCCTTGCGCGATCCCATGCGCCACCCCATCCGTGGAAAAAGGCGCGAATCGCCGGATCAATGGATTGAACTTAAAGGCACCCATCTCAACAACATCAAGTCCCTCGACATCGGCATTCCTGTGAACCGACTGACCGCTGTCACCGGCGTTTCCGGCTCAGGAAAAAGCACTCTTGTACGTGGCATTGTTGTGCCAGTCCTCCGGGATGCCATCGCCCGCAAGCGTGCTCCACTGCATTCTGATTTCTGCAAAAGTGTGTCCGGTTTTGAGCCTTTAGGGGCGATCCTGGAAGTCGACCAGTCGCCAATCGGCAAGACCTCCCGCTCGACTCCCGCTACCTATGTGAAGGTATTCGATGAAATCCGAAAGCTCTTCGCGGGCCTCCCCGCCGCCCGCATGCGTGGCTATACGAATAGCCGGTTCTCATTCAACAACGAGGGCGGCCGCTGCGAAGCATGCCTTGGCCAAGGCGTCATCAAACTCGAGATGAACTTCCTCCCCACCGGCTACATGCCCTGCCAAGACTGCAATGGTCGCCGTTACAACGGACAGACACTTGAGATCCTCCACAATGGAAAATCGATCGGCGATGTCATGGACATGACGATCGAGCAGGCTTTGGAATTTTTTGCTGCCCAGCCAAAAATCCGACGCCCGCTTTCGCTTCTTCATGAAACCGGTCTCGGCTACCTCAAACTCGGCCAACCCAGCCCGACACTCAGCGGTGGGGAAGCGCAGCGAATCAAGCTCGTCACCCAACTCGCCCGGCGCTCCACCTCTGCCGCTGAGGAGGTCCGCACCACCCGCAAGGGGAAATCCACCCTTTATGTCCTTGAGGAACCCACGATCGGACTCCATGCGCATGATGTCATCCAGTTGATCCAAGTCCTCCACCGGCTTGTTGACGAGGGTGGGACCGTCGTCGTTATCGAGCACCACCTTGATGTCATCGCCGAGGCCGACTACATCCTCGATATCGGCCCTGAGGCTGGATCTGACGGCGGCAATCTTGTTGCCTCTGGCACCCCTGAAAAAGTCGCCAAATCTAAAACCAGCCGCACAGCCCCCTTCCTTGCTCCACTGCTATCGAATCCATAGACCGCTCCTATGCATCCCCCGTGCACTGCTCAGCTTGTTCTTCAATCCAAGGATATTGTTGGAGAAAGCCTCTTGTGGGACCCCCCTCTCGAATTGGCTTGCTAGAGTGGGTGGAAGTCGATGAATGCTACTCGGGATCTCCATAAGGGCGGGGGGGCATCAGAGTCTATGAAGCAGGGAAGGCAGGTTTACGTTGTCACCCTTCTCAAAAGAGGCGCGAGATCATATTATGCCACCCTATCAAATTGTTTGAAAGCCGGTCTCCTGCCGATTATTGAGAAGCATGTCCCTCTGGCATGATAAAACTCGAATTCTGTGAAAGGTGGCATGGCTACGAAGGTTTGGTTCAAAGTAACAATTTTACAACCCACCTCAAAAACCTCGTCGCTTCATCTCTAATCTAGGAAAAACTCTATACTTTTTACATGAGCAATCAGAAAGTTCTTTTTATCGCCTGTCTACCTCATTCAGGATCTACTCTAACATCACTTTTACTTGGCCATCTCCCTAACATGATAGGTGTCGGGAGCCTTGATAAGGCCATTTATATGATTTCAGAAAATCCTGAAAAGGAATCAGCCGTTCTATGTACGTGCGGATCCCGTGTTGGGGATTGCCATTTTTGGTCATCTTTTGTCTCCAATAGCGCAGTATTCCGTGACGTAGATTTTGTAAGCCGTTATTCCAGCGCAATACAATATTTCCAAAGTTCTTTTGGTAAAAATAAATGGTTGGTTGATTCCTCTAAACTTCCTGACCAAATAAAGAAAATTCATCTCGTCCCCAACACTTCGCTCCATGGGCTTCATATCTGCCGAGATTTCCGCTCCTCTATAGTTTCAACCGTTGATTTAAAACGCAAAAATAAAAACCTCTCAAGGCCAGGCTGGATTATTGGCATTGAGGCCGCAATTCGTTGGCAACGTAGAAATAACGCCATTCGAAATACTCTTTCTGAAAACAAAATCCCTTTTCTTGGTTTTGGATACGAAGAAATCTGCCTAGGACTTGCTCACTTTGCGGAACAGGTAGGGATATTTTTAAATAACGATATCTTTGTTCCTCCAGCTACTATTCTTGGATCAAGGAGTCATATTTCTATTACAGGAAACCCAATGCGTAATCAAAAAGAAAAGCAGAACTTAACATATGATTATCGATGGTTCTCAAGAAAGGATTGGATTCCTGCCTCACTACTGATGCCTTGGCTTCACGAATGCAACCGCCGATGGGTCTATAGCAATGCGTTTTCAAAAATATTTGGAAAATGCTAAGGGTCTTGCCTAGTTTAGAGAAGAAAATGGCGCTCCACAAGGGTCTTTAATAGATAGAAACTCCATTTAATATCTATTAATTTATTCATCACTTCATATTCTTCTAGATTAGTTTATAAATTGTTAATTTATAGAATTAAAAACAAGCTTTGGTGTTTTGGATAGTTAGCTTCTAATTTTTCCATTCACTTAGTGGCTGCCTCCAATTTGTCTAAACCATATGAAAAATTCTGATTCTATTTTTGATGTTTTACCTAAAGATAACTGGGCTACAATACTTTCTTCAGCGTGCACTGAGTTGTTAAAGCAGCGAGAACGCATAACTGTCTGTATTTTTGGGCGTACAGGTTCGGGCAAGTCCACTTTGGGCAAACAAATTCGAAAGAAAGGTCTCCCCAGCATTTTTCCTGCGAAAATAGCGCTTATTGATGATGGCGTTCTTTCGGCTCCCCTTTTAGGAATCTTTAACCGTCGAATCAAAATTCTTAGCGCTACTCGTGATGAACTTGCGCCATTTGAGCCCTACCTCCTCAAGAAAAAGATTATTGTGTATGTTTCGCAACTTCCTGAGCGGAGAATTTCCTCATGCGATGTTGCTGTGCGTGTAATTTGCAATGAAGATGTGCGACGCTCTCGTTTGATGTCCAGAAACGAAGACGGCGAGCAACGATTTCTGGCTTCCGTTTCTGGTCCTGATTCTACAACTATTACTGCTCTCAGGTATTTTGATTTTCATTCCTGACTAAATCCCCGCTGACCAACCCCAAGCGCCCTTCGCGTTGATAACGCAAACTCATCATTTTCTTTTTAATCTATGCACGAGCCAATGTTTTTACTAGAAGGCTGATATTCATCTTATCATGGCAAGAACGCTTTTTTTTATTGCTAATTTGGATCCCTTGGATGGATCCGCACATGCGCTGTATTGCGTGCGAAATGTCATTTCTCTCGCCAAAAATGCCCCTCCTGCTTGCAAGGTAGTACTGCTGCACGCTTCAAAGTCAACCCAACAGCAGATCCTTGGCGTGCATCTAGAAGTTGAGGTACCGAATCTTCAAATCGTCGGACTTCCCCATATACGAAGAGGGATAATTAACCCATTTCACATAAATTTATTATTCTATTTTTTGTTGATTTATTGGCTTCGCAAAAACGCTTATCCGCAGGATATTATTTGCACCGCTAGCTTTCCGAAAATGTTTAGGTTTATTGCTTCAAGACTAGCTAGCCATGACTTTAAAGTGGTTTACGAAGTACATCAATTAGAAATGCAATCGTCGGGGTTCACTCAACGCGATCATGATAATGAAATAAAAGCGATTAGTCTTGCTGATAGTTTTTTTACCACATGCAGACCGCTTTTGAAAATCATACAGAAACAATTTCCAGATAAACACACCACCAATCTCGGGCTCGCCTCAAGTTACAAGTCAACAACAAGCCATTATGCCGTTGGCACCCCCTTGAAGATTGGTTACTTTGGTTCACTTGCACCCGAACAAGGGGTCTCTTGGCTTGTTAATGAATGGTTAAATATTCGCAGCAGATGTAATTCAGAAATAGAGTTACACGTTTTTGGCCTGCAAAATAAAACTGATGCAAAACTCTCGAGTGATTCCATGAACGGATTATATATTCACATGCCATTACCTAATTACGCAGTGCCTTTAGAATCAGAAAAGTTGAATGCCCTTATTATTCCAGCACTAAATCAATCTCATCGTGCTTCAATTGCCTTTACAAAAGCCTATGATTATGCATCCCTTGGCTTGCCGGTATTCTGCAGTGATCTTCCAACAATCCGCGAGGTTTTTGAACCAGATGTACATGCCCTTTATTTTCCGCCTGGAGATGCGAAAGCTCTAGCCGACTGTATTTCGCGTTTATCTACCGAACCGAAGCTGGGCGAGTCTATCTCAACCAATCTTCAACAACGCGCCCTCGAACTTTCTTGGGATTCCAGGGCCCGCAAGTGGTGGGAGGCGGTCATGCAATGAAAGTCTCCATCATTTCTCCGACATGGAACCGAGCGGCCACGCTGGCCAGAACAATTGAAAGTGTCGAAACTCAGTCGTTGCGCCCGTTTCGCCATGTGATCGTGGACAATCTCTCGGAGGATGACACGCCAGAACTCGTCGCCCGCTACATGGATCGCGCCCCCTACAGCGTTGTGCACATCCGCGAACGCGACAGCGGCATCTACGACGCGATGAACAAGGGAGCCACCGCGGCGGGTGGGGAGGCTCTTTATTTTTTGAATGACGACGACCGGTTGGCCTCATCCAATTCACTGCTCCTGCTTGCCAAGTCGCTTTCACTCGCACCGCACGGAATCGCATTTGCGGATGTGTGGGTCGAAAAGCCAAACGGCACGCACCAACGCCGAAACCACCGCCAGATGAACCGTCTTACCCTCGCCGAAAAAAGCATCTGCCAGCAGGCGACGCTCTACTCCCGGCGGGCGATCGAAGAAGTAG
>CALAPX010000207.1 GCA_937888355.1 uncultured Spartobacteria bacterium | reverse complement strand
GCGGAGTTTTTCCAGTGGCCAGGCGAAGATTTTACCGGTGGCTTCGATGGTGAGGGTGGGGTCTTTGACGACTTCGCCGAGGCGCGAGTGGGGGATGTTTTTGGATTTTAGGAAATCCTCGGCTTTGGCGGCATTTTCTGGCGTGACCGTGATGACGATGCGGGATTGCGACTCATTGAAGAGGGCGACATCGGCGCGGGAGCCGGGGATTTCAGTTTTGGCGCCGAGGGTTCCGCTGAGGCAGGATTCGGCGAGGTTGACTGCGAGGCCACCTTCGGAGCAGTCGTGGGCGCTTTTGACGAGGCCTTTGCGGATGAGGTCGCGGACGGCGTTTTGGACTCCGAGTTCCTTGGTGTAGTCGAGTTGCGGCGGGGCGCCAGCTTTGCGCCCGTGGACGGCGAGAAGGTAGTGCGAGGCACCGAGTTCGTGGCCGGGTTCGCCGATGAGGAGGATGATGTCACCCACGGCTTTGAAGGCTTGGGTGGTGATGTGCTCGGGTTTTTCGACGAGGCCGACCATGCCAACAGTAGGGGTAGGGTCGATGGCTCCGGCAGGCGATTCGTTGTAGAGGCTCACATTGCCGCCGGTGACGGGGGTGTCGAACGCGCGGCAGGCTTCGGCGAGGCCTTCGATGGCTTCGCGGAGTTGGAGGAAATTATCGGGTTTGTGGGGATTTCCGAAATTCAGGTTGTCCGTGACAGCGAGCGGGATCGCGCCGGTGCAGGCGATGTTGCGCGCGGCCTCGGCAACGGCAATGCGTCCGCCTTCGCGGGGGTCTTGTTTGCAATAGATCGCGTTGCAGTCGGTGGATGCAGCCAAGATTTTATTGGCCTCGCGGACGATGAAGACGGCGGCATCCGAGCCGGGCAGGACGGTGGCACCGAGGCGGACCATGTGGTCGTATTGCTGCCAGACCCATTGCTTGGAAGCGATGCTCGGATGGGCGAGGAGGGTTTCGAGAGCGGCAATAGGATCGGTTTCCGGAACGCTGGAAAGGGCGAGTGGTTCGACGGCTTTTTTCGGAGCGGCTTCGCGGGAGTAGAGCGGGGCTTCGTCAGCGAGTTGGCGCGCGGGGATTTCGACGGCGATTTCGTTGCCCTCGCGGACGCGCATCATTCCGTCGTCGTTCACAATGCCGACTTGCGCGTAAGGGAGATCCCATTTTTCAAAGATAGCGCGGACTTTGTCTTCTTCGCCTTTTTTGACGATGACGAGCATGCGTTCCTGGGATTCGGAGAGCAGGATTTCGTAGGGCGTCATGCCGGTCTCGCGTTTCGGCACGAGGTTGACGTCGATTTCCACGCCGGTGCCACCACGGCTTGCGGTTTCGCAGGTCGAGCAGGTGAGGCCTGCGGCGCCCATGTCCTGGATGCCCGCGACGCAGCCGCTGGCGAGGAGTTCGAGGCAGGCTTCGAGGAGAAGTTTTTCGCGGAAGGGGTCGCCGACTTGCACAGCGGGGCGGTCTTCTTTGGATTCCTCGGTGAGTTCGCGCGAGGCGAAGGCGGCTCCGGCGAGGCCGTCACGGCCGGTTTCGGCGCCGACATAGAAAACAGGGTTGCCAACCCCCTTGGCGGCTCCGCGGGCGATTTGCTCGTGCTTGAGGATGCCGAGGCAGAAGACATTGACGAGTGGGTTGCCCGAGTAGCTGTCGTCGAAATACACCTCGCCGCCGATGGTCGGAATGCCGATGCAATTTCCGTAGTGGGCGATGCCACTCACCACACCGGCGAAGAGGCGGCGGTTGGTGGCGGATTGTTGGGAGTCTCCCCGAATGTCACCGAAGCGGAGGGAATTCATCGAGAACACAGGGCGGGCGCCCATGGTGAAGATGTCGCGAATGATTCCGCCCACGCCCGTGGCCGCGCCTTGGAATGGCTCGATGGCGCTCGGGTGGTTGTGGCTCTCCATTTTAAACGCGATCGCCCAACCGTCGCCGATATCGATGACGCCGGCATTTTCCTCGCCCGCCTTCACAAGGACGCGTGGGCCGGTGACTGGGAACTTTTTGAGTTCGAGTTTAGAGTTTTTATACGAGCAATGCTCACTCCACATGACCGAGAAGACGCCGAGTTCGTTGAAGTTCGGTTCGCGGCCGAGAATTGATTTAATGCGTTCGTATTCCTCCGGCGTGATGCCGTGCTTGGCGATGACTTCAGGTGTGATTGAGGGCATGGATTGTGATGGTTGTGTAGCGTTGGACACGTGGACTGATTGGGCTAAAATTGAAATCTGTTCGAGGCGAGGCGTTGTCCGGTGGACATGCGGGAGGGATACTCCCCGCCGTGGCATCGAGCGGCGATCATATCCATAGAGGTCTGGTGATCCAGCCCAACTTCCGACTTTGGAATTCCAACCCTAGCGGGCGGCTTTTTTGAGCGTAAAATCACGGGCAGGTTCAACGCCCTCCGGCACGAGGGAGATCATATAATCCACGAGAGCCTCGACTTCGGCCGGTTCAAGATTTTGCCCATAAGCCGGCATATTCCCGCCCCCCTGCACAACTTGGCGGGTAAGTTGGGGTTTGGTGAGTCGCATGCCTACCTCGGTGAGATTCGGGCCGCGTTTGCCACCAAGACCATCGATAGCATGGCAATTCCGGCATTGCTTGTATTGGAGGACGACTGCGCCTTGGAGTTGCAGTGGCGAACGGTTAAGGATCTGGGTATTGCCGGGCGGGAGAGAAGACCAAGCATCCATCACCGGAGACCAGGGAGATGTCGCGCCGAAGTAGGTGAGAATCCCGAGGGAGAGCCAGAGGGTCACGACCGCGATGACGGCGACCGGGCGTCTGCGCCAGCTTTTCTCCCCGGTGCCATTGAAGAACGGGAGGGCGACTAGAAAGATTCCTATGATGACAGGGCCCACAAGAAGGGCGAAGCTTTCGATCTGCGCGGGGATGAGTGAGGCGATAGCAAAGATCCAGAGGAACCAGAAGTCAGGACGGGGGTTGGTGTCGATCTGCAATGGATCGGCGGGACCGTTCGGAAGTTTCGGACCGAAAATGCACGAGCAGGCAACGATTCCGCCGATGACGATGGCTGCGGCGATGATGTCTTTGTCGATAGCTTTCGGAAAAAACGGAACACCTTCTTTTTTGAGGATGGCGGCGTATTCCTTATCGTAGGTCTCGCGCCGCACGAGCATTCCAGGAACAGGGTATTCATTGATCCCCTTGGTCAGTACCATCCGAAGGTGAAGGCTCACTACGGCCAGCACGGCGCCCGGCAGGATAAAGACGTGCAAGGCAAAGAATCGCGAGAGTGTCTCCGAGGCAATGATCTGCCCGCCAAGCATGAAGTCCACGAGTTGCTGGCCGATGAAGGGAACGCGGCCCATGATGGCAGCCCCGATGCCAAGCCCCCAATAGGCATCCTCGTCGAAGCGCATCACTTGTCCGGTGAAAGCAAGGCCGAAGGTCAGGACAAGGAGGACAAGGCCCGTGAGCCAGGTGATCTCACGCGGGTATTTGTAGGCCCCGAAAAGGTAAACCTGCGTCATGTGCAGGAGCATGATGCCAACCATGAATTCCGAGCCCCAGTAGTGCAGGGCGCGCAGGAACCAGCCGAGCTGCTGGTGGTAGGTAAGGTAGTCAAGGCTCGCGTAGGCTTCGTCTGCGGAAGGGACATAGACGAGGGCCAGCATGATGCCCGTGACGAGTTGAATCATGAAACACAGCAGGGTGGCGCTGCCGAAAACGTAGAACCAACTACCCGCACTTTGTGGCACATGATGGGCGGCAGTAGATGCCCAAATCTTGCGGACATGCAGGCGGTCGTCCACCCAGTTGAAGACGCCAAGGCCAAGGTCGGAAATTTTTTCAAGTGCCGGGTTCATGCGATTGGTTGGGCAAGATTCGGCAGTGCGCCAGCGAGGATCAAGAGGTCGCCTTGTTCAATCTTGTATTGGTAGGTGTAGAGTCCGCGAGGAGGTGGGCCGGCGGCGCGTTCACCATTCTCATAGTAGGCACCCCCATGACAGGGGCACATGAACAGCTTTGATTCCTCGAACCATCGGACAGGGCAACCAAGATGGGCGCAGTTTATGGCGAAGACTTGAAATTGATCCCCTTCGATCCGGCGAACCCAACAAGGAATCTTTGCTGTCGCACCATCCCATGCGCGGCGCACAGGATTCAAAAATTCACCGAGGCGGGTTTTGCCTTCTGGAAATTTTTCCACAGGTCCAAGACTGACCCAATCGAGTTGGTGGGGTTTTAAAAAGGACGAGAGGGCATATCCGAGGAGCGGGATTCCCATGGCGGCGCCTGCGATCGCGTTGAGGCCGAAGCCTAGCTTGAGCATGAAATCGCGGCGGGTGCTTTTATCTGGTTCAGGCTGCGAGCCGCAACAAGATGTGGCGGGAGGGTAAGCTTTCTCAGGTTCGGGGTTCATGGCTGGTCTCCGGTGGGCGTCGCTGGTTGGC
>CALAPX010000206.1 GCA_937888355.1 uncultured Spartobacteria bacterium | reverse complement strand
GCCGGCTTGGCGACGCTCCTTAGCCGATTGGCGACGCTTTTCGGCATTGTTCTTTTCTCGTCCCGCTCACGCCGCCTTCACAGTGCTTGGCCGCGCCAATGGTTCGCCCCCGGACTGCTCTCACGGGCACGTCGTTTGGCGGATGTCGGCATCCACTCGGGCGGACTGAGCCTGTGCGAGGTTGGTGGGTTTTCGCTTGGTTCGATCATGATGGGGTGGCTTGGCGTCATTCCGCTTGCAGCACACCAGATCGCCTTCACTTGCGCAGGAACGACATTCATGGTGCCGCTGGGCCTCTCCCAAGCAGTCTCGGTACGAGTCGGTCGCGCCAGGGGATCAGGCACGCGGGAGCAGATTCCCGATATCGTGCACGGCGCATTGGCGCTAGGCATTGGGATCATGTCGATTTTTGCCACTTGCTACTTTCTTATGGGAACCACAATTGCCGCTGCCTTTGTGGATGATCCAGCGGTACAGGCGCTGACCGTGCAACTCCTTCTGCTTGCCGGAGTGTTCCAGATCTTTGATGGCATCCAGATTGTCTCATCTGGTGCGTTACGAGGATTCGCCGATACACGCGTTCCACTCCTGATTGGAGTCCTAGCCTACTGGGGCGTTGCCCTGCCAGTGTCTTGGACAGCGGCATTTGCTTTCGAAATGGGTGCTTGCGGGGTGTGGACAGGCTTCGTTGTGGGACTGGGCACGGCTGCGGGGGCGATGTTTCTCCGGCTCAGGCACCGGGTATCAGAATGCCTTACCTGATCAGAAGTGGAGCGGCGTGAGCTTGCGCTTCTCGTGAAGAAACTCCTCATCGGCTCCCGAATAGAGATGCCCGAAGGTGGGGGTTGGAATCCTCGGAGCCGGATGCACTTTTGAAGATATCGTGAATTGGCGGCGCTCCTTGATGGCGCGTGTGGCGCTCTTCCAGAGCATGGAGTCGAGGCAGGAACCGGGAAGGCGGTTGATCAACTTTGTGGCCTCATCCCAGCGGTTTTCACCACTAAGCAGGATCGTGGCATTCATTACCGGAGCATCGTCCTTCGGCCACTTCGAGGCGCAGGAGGACCAACATTCGATCGCTGAAGCGGTATTCCCCAAGCGGTAATGCATGGAACCAAGGGCGAGCAAGGCGTAACCTGAGCCCCGATTGACCTCTGGCAATTCGGAATATACATCGCGAATGAATTCCTCCGGGTTGTCCTTGCACTCCCAGGAAATAAGGTAGCGGAAAGACTCCGGACTCTCGGCATGCTGGGCACGGAACTCCTCGACCAGTGGACGCAAAGCGGGAATGTCCGGCAGGGATTCCACCGAAGCGCCCGGAGACTCCAGCAAATGGCACACCAAGTGGTTGCGCGCACAGGCGATCCGGCCACGGGAAGCTTGGAATTCGGCAAAGGACAACTGCTCGGCAACCACCGTGGAGTGGATCATTTCGCCCAAAGCGCGGAAGACCTCCAGCCTTGGCGCCACCAAGGAATCCTGCCATGCGAGGTATTCTTGGAAGAGTTCGGGTTGGCGCATCTCCACTAGCGGGCTTGTTTCAAATGTCGACCCATGGACCGGGCGCAACAGGGCCTGGAACTTGCTTGGCATGACCTTGAGATCAAGAAAATCCACACACCGCACCTCGCCGCTCATTGTGTTCATCTTGAGAATCTCGTCGAATGGCACGTTGCAATGCCTCATCGCCTCACGCAGGGAGAGTTGCATGGAAGGAATCACCTCCCACAAATCAGCAAGCTCACTGTCTAAAAAAACCTTCCGGTAGGCATCCCAGGATTCGACGTTTGTAAAGCGGAAGCACGCGAGCAAGTGGTTCAGGGCCTCCTTGTGGCGCCCAAGGCGAGACGCCTTGCAGGCCAACCCATAGAGACGGCCTAGCTGGGATTCGTTGCTTTTGGGGAAGAGGCCTTTCTGAAGGTCATAGGCCTCTTGGATTCTCCCTCCGAAATTGTATGCCAGAGAAACCATCGACAACTCCTCGGCATCGGACACGCCCCCCTTGATCAGGGCATCGGCTGACGCGCAGGCCCGATCGAAGGCGCCCAACCGAATAAATACCTGTATTGCAACGAGATGCACCTCGCGATCAGGTGACCCTGCCAGCAATCGTTCCACTGTGGCCAGCGCCTCGTCGTGCAAGCCAAGATCCAGAAAAGCGAAGGATTCATTGACCAATACTGGAAGATTCAAATCGGACATATGAGATAAAATGGGTGAATCTGAATGCCGGAAGAATGCATGGTGTAAATTACCAAGCAATTCTCCGGCCAACTTCCAGACCCCCTGATTTGAGCAAAACGCGCTCCGATCCCCGGGAAAATCCTGCCCGTTTCAGGCGGTGGACTGCAGAAAATTCAATGCTCCGGACGAAACATTTTTAGAAGGCTCTCCTCAGCCTCGGCCGTCCCCACAAGAATCAGAAAGTCCGATGCTTCAAAAATGATGTCCGGCGAGGGGCTGAGCTTCATTTCTCCTGCCCGGCGAAGGGCAACCAAGCTGCAGCCTGTTTTCTCGCGGATCTTCGATTCCCTTAACATCAATCCAGCTAGCTGAGGGGGAAGTTGCAGCCTGAAAATATACAACCCCTCGGCAATCATCAACAGATCGCCACCCTTGCATAAGTCGTTGAAAAGAATGCCTGCCCCCATTGTGGCATAAGACATCACCAGATCAGCTCCCGCCCGGTGGAGGCGAGGGGTGTTGGATTCCATGGTCGACCGCGAGAGGATTTGGATGTCCGCACGCAACTTTCTGCAGTAGATCGTGAGGTAGATATTCATGTCATCCTCATGGGTGGTAACGATGACAGCAGGGGCATCGGCAATTCCTGCACGCTCAAGCGTGTGGAAATCCGCCGCACTTCCACAGATAAAATTCTCGCCAAATCCC
>CALAPX010000205.1 GCA_937888355.1 uncultured Spartobacteria bacterium | reverse complement strand
GGCCCCATGTGCCGACAAAATCGATCAGATCCCGGGAATCAACCGTGTGGAGGCGGCAACCGGTGGCGGATTTGACAAAAAAAGGCTCTCCGCCCACGCCACGAAAGGCTCTGACTGGCGAGTTTACTCCACCGGGGATATGTTGTTTGGCTGATTGGAAAAGAGATCGGGATGCGCTCATGGATGGGATGATGGTTGACAGTGGTCGTCGCAAATACAAGATCAACGAACTTGAATCCGCCTGCCACGTCCCATGCCGCCGATTAAAATCGATCCGACTCTCCACCAGTCCAAGAAACCTGACTGGATCAAGGTCCGCCTGCCCTCAAATCCGGTCTTTTTTTCCACCAAGGGACTGATTTCAGATCTGAAGTTGCATACAGTATGTGAAAGCGCCCAATGCCCCAACCGCTGGGAGTGTTGGAGCGGCGGGACTGCGACATTCATGATTGCCGGTGACCGCTGCACGCGCGCGTGCGGGTTTTGTGCGGTCGATACGTCTAAGCCTTTTCCGCTCGAGGACGATGAGCCTCAGCGTGTGGCCGAGGGGGTCAAGCGACTGGGTCTGAAGCATGTGGTTATCACAGCCGTCGCCCGCGACGATTTGGCAGATGGTGGAGCGGATCATTTTGGACGGACAATTGAAGCCATTCGAGCCATGGACCCGAAGATCGTCATCGAGGTGCTGGTGCCCGATTTCAATGGCAAAGACGCCCCCCTCCAAAGGGTGCTTGAAGCCGCGCCCGATGTATTCAATCACAATTTAGAAACGGTCGAGCGGCTGACTCCTCTAGTCCGTTCGCGGGCGAAATACCGTCTATCCCTCGACTTTCTGGCCCGCGCGCAGGCGCTGCGTCCGGACATCATGACCAAGAGCGGAATCATGCTTGGGCTTGGGGAGACTGAGTTGGAGTTGTACCAAGCCATGGACGATCTGCGTGAAGCTGGTGTGCGCGTCCTCACGCTCGGACAGTATTTGAGGCCTACGCCCAACCATTTGCCCGTGTTGGAGTACATCACCCCCGAGGCATTTGACCACTATGGTGAGATTGCCCGCAAGAAGGGGTTTGAGTTTGTCGCCAGCGGTCCCTTAGTGCGGAGTTCCTACCACGCTGCGGACTTCAACCCGGTCCAGCGTTGATCTGGAAAATCATAGCCGCTGGAAAGCCGGCGCTGGAGTTTGCCCGGTTAGGAATCGATGAGTATTTGCGGCGATTGCAGGCGATAGGCAAGGCGGAGATTCACTATGTGAAGCCCGGCCCACGTTTGCACGATCGCATGCTGGAGCTTTCTGGCGGCACCTTCAGGATCCTGCTCGATGAGCGTGGCAGACAATTTCCCAGCAGGGCATTTGCCACAGAGTTGCAAACCTTGCAGAACCGCGCGGTGTCGAAGTGCTCGTTGCTGGTCGGGGCGTCGGATGGATGGGACGAGACAACTCGTAGCCGAGCCGATCTCCTTTGGTCGATGGGGCCTCAGACGCTTCAGCATGAGTTGGCCCTACTCGTTGCGCTCGAGCAGGTCTACCGTGCAGCGACGATTCTCGCGGGAATGCCGTATCACCGGGATTGAGGCTCCGCGCAGACAAAATAGGTGAGGGATTTTGGCTTTGCTTGCGTTCCGGGGTGGTTCATTAAAAAATTGTTTTTGAAATGAGACGGCAAGCACTGCTGTTCCCCCTGATTATTCTTTTGGCTTTCGTTGATGCCTACGCTTCCCGGCAAAGCGACTCCGGGTCCACACAGAATGCCTCGGTTGAGCTGTTCCAGCGGCAGAATGTCACCGGCGAGTGGTTTAATGGACGGCCGTTCCTTGAAGTCCGCGGGGTGGAATTTTTTGGAGAATTCACCTGCGACGTTTGGGGGAACACGCAGGGAGGTCTTCGGACTGGTTCGGTCTATACCGGGTTGCTGACCTTCGGTGCGGATGTTGATCTGGAAAAACTCGTTGGCTGGGACGGCGGTTCGTTGGGAACAACGTGGCTTTGGCTTTCGGGGAGGGACGCCAGCGAGGACCTGGTGGGCAATTTTTTAACCGTTTCGAACATCTCCGGTTTCAACACGCTGCGGATGATGGAACTCTGGTTCCAGCAGGATTTTTTTGAGGACAAGGTGTCCTTCCGGTTGGGCAATATTACAGCGGATTCGGAATTTCTTGTTTCCGACTATGGCGGCCTGTTCATCAATGCGGAATTCGGGTGGCCGGCGTTGACGTCAATGAATATGGCATCTGGAGGTGCCGCCTTTCCTGTGGGCGGGTTGGGAGCCCGGCTTGCGTATCAACCGACGGACTCGCTCGGCTTCCGCTCGGGTGTGTTCCTGATCGATCTGATTCCACAGAATATCAATCGTGCGGGATTTCGGTGGGATTTGAATGCCAAGCAGGCGGTGACCTGGATGAACGAGGTGTGTTTCTCGCATGGCGGTGGCGAGGGGAGTCGTGGGTTGCCAGGATTTGTGAAAGCTGGAATGTGGCTCCAGACTGGAGCCGAGGCGAACGCCCTTGATCCCGCGAGTGGTGTGCCGAACTCCGGGTTTTACCTTCTCGCCGACCAGAGGTTGCTTGCGGAGCACCACGGGAAGGAAACGGTCAATGACGAAGGGCTTGGCGGATTTGCTGGAATCGGGTTCGCTCCGCCGAACAGAAATGCAGTGGATTTTTATTTGAACTTAGGACTGACCTACAAGGGGTTGGTTCCGAATCGGGATGACGACGCGTTTGGTGTGTCTTTTGGGTTGGCGAGCTTGAGCAGGGGGGCAGATGATTCTTTGCGTGAGGAGGGGCTATCGCCACAGGCCGCCGAGATGGTTTTGGAGGTCACCTACCAATGCGTGCTGGCTCCCTGGTGCTTTGTGCAGCCGGACCTCCAATACATCATCAACCCGGGTGCTGCCGGTAATTCCGGCAACGCTTTGGTGCTTGGTGTGCGATTTTCCGCAGTGTTTTAAGCCGCCGTACAGATTCCCGGCAACGTAACCAGCGGATTTTTACAATACGGAGCGAGCCGCTTGGAGGTAGGCGGTAACCTGCTGTGCTTGCTCGGCGTCCAGGCCTGAGCGGTCGGCCATGTCAGCAACGATATCCGCCCACTTCGATGCCGTGTAGTTGGCGATTGGTTCCAAGGAATGACACGTCGTGCAACGCATGGCCATCAATCGACGGCCGACTTCCAGCGTGTCCGCCGGGACGCCCACCATGGAGGCATGGGCGGCCATTTCGGGCGATATGGTAGGCGCTGTGTCTTGGAGTGTTGCGCACCCGGCCATAAGAACGAGGCCAAGGGCACCGAGGAGATGAACGGGTTTCATAGGGTGATGCGTGTTCAGTTTATCAGAAGTGCATCCCGAAAATCATTCGCCATTGGAAGTTGGGTTCGTCGGACAGTTGAGTGACCTGAAAGAGGGTGGTGGTCGTGATGAAGTAATGATCCCAGAAGCGGTAAGAGAGGTTTGGGCCGGCGTAAAGGAGGGGATCGCTTGCTTCGCTCCATTCGGCGAACCCGATTTCGTGCAAAAATTCCCCACCCACAAAAAATGCGGGAGTGATTTGATAGCTGGCGCCGAAGCTTTGCATGAATTCGCCGCTGCGTTCGTTGAAGTACCCGAAGCGGTCGCCCTCCCATTCAGCTTCGATGCCGACATTGTACGCTAGGACAACCGGGCCGAAATTTTTTTGAAGCAGAAGTTTTCCTTCCAGTTCGAACTTCTGGTCGCCGAGTTTCACCTCACCGTAGAGGCCGGAGCCGATCAAATCGGTTACGGGATTGGTGAGATTGTAGATACCCTCGAGGGCGGTATCTTGGTAGATGGCTGTGTTTTTGTTGCTGACCACCTTCCAATCGGCGACGTAGAGCCCCAACTGGAATCGATCGGTCAGGCCGTATTCGATCTCGTGCCGAAAATCGAATTGGTTAGCAGGCTCATGACCGCTCGGCTTTGTTTTCCATGTGACAAAGTTTTCAATCTCGATTTCCCCTTTGGCGGACGTGGTTGCTTCGTACACATAGGAAAACCGGCGGTCTCCGGCCATGAGCGCAGGAAGCATGAGTTGAGATCCAATCGCAAGAGTTAGAAGTGAAATGCTGAGTTTCTTCATAAATGAGTTTAGGACTGAGATGCAGTCTCAATAAATTCCAGAGTGGGAAGCAAGTTTTTTATAAAAATTTAAGAAAAAATTAATTTTTGAATACAAGAAGAGAATTTAGCTCTTCAAGGACTGGACGCCTAGTTGCTATCCATAAGCATAAGAATACGACAAAAAAACTGCCTCGCTTGATATTGAAATGTCTTTTAAATCGAAGGCTAATCGAAAATGATCGCGTTCATGAACAGACGCCAATTCATCAAAACTGCTGGTGTGGCGCTTGGGTTTCCCCTCATTCTCCCAGCGCGGGCGCTTGGAAGGGATGGGCATGTCGCTCCAAGCAATCGTATTGTGATGGGAGGGATTGGCCTTGGGGGGCGCGGGAGGATGGTGTTGAGGGAAGGATTTTTGACTCAAAAGGACGTCCAGTTTGTAGCCATTGCAGACCCCCGCGCGGATAATAGGGAAACGATCCGCCGGATCGTGAATCTGGCTTATGGCAACGAGGATTGTTTCTCGTGCTCAGATATGTTCGAGGTGCTGGGGCGCAAGGACATCGATGCCGTTCTGATCGCCACCGGGAATCGCTGGCATGCCTTGGCATCGATGCTGGCCGTCCGCGCGGGCATGGATGTGTACTGCGAAAAGCCGGTCAGCATGTCGGTGCGGGAAAGCATTGATCTTGAGCGTCATGTCAATGCTTCCAAACGGATTTACCAGGCAGGGATGCAACGGCGCAATGTGGAGAACTTCGAGTTTGCCGTTGGACTCGCACAGAGTGGAAAGCTCGGGAAGTTAACTGCTGTGCACGCAGGTATTCTGCCGCGTCCGTTTGCCAGTGGGCCGCTTCCCGAGGAACCAGAGCCCGGGGTGGATATCTGTGACTGGGATCGCTGGTTGGGGCCATCGCCTCGGAGGCCCTACAATAGAAAATATCTGTTGGGTGGCTGGAGGGATTATCGAGACTTTGTTGGGGTGAGTTCACTTCCTGAGTGGGGCTCCCACACGATCGACCTCTGCCAGTGGGCTGCTGGGATGGATGAATCCGGCCCAGTGCGTTTCGAGAAGCAAGGGAATGCGCTCATCGGCACCTACCAGAACGGTCTGCGTCTTGTCATGCGACGTGCCGGCTTTAATGGAGAAGGTGATTGGAGCGTTAAAGGAACATGCCCCGTCCGCTTCGAGGGTGAGACCGGGTGGGTGGAAACTGATGACCGTGGGGAGCTTGTGACAAGCGATCCCAAGTTGCTCGAAGGCAAGCCCGCCGGATCGGCGAGTGGCACGACGCCTACGCGACATGCCCGCGAATTCCTCGATTGCATCACATCGAGACAGGCACCCAGAGGAAATGCCTCAGTCGCGGCGCGTACCCATGTGGCGTGTCATGCCGCGGCAATCGCAGAGACGCTCAACCGGCCCCTCGACTTCAACCCCATGACCGGAGTTTTTAAAGACGATGAAGAGGCAAATCGGTTGACCCACTGGAGCTACCGGGAGCCGTGGAACGAGAAGCTTGCTTAGTTTTTCACAGGAACTGAAAGCACGATGTTCCTGCAACAAGTCCCTGATCAACAGTTCTGCTTTTTCTTCCTTAGGAGCCAGATCCCGCCACCGATGAGCAGGAGTGCTGCCGTGGCCCAGGTTTCGGGTTCGGGCACCGGCTGGACTT
>CALAPX010000204.1 GCA_937888355.1 uncultured Spartobacteria bacterium | reverse complement strand
ATGAACATGCGTAAACGACACGTTGGAAAAAAGATGGTCATGCTGGCAATATTGCTGGCGGTATTTGCCGTTATTGCGACGACCTTCGAGGAAATCTGGGATTCAGAAAATAGTCAGGAGGTGCCCGAGGCGACATCACATCCTGAGCCGACGACCCCGGTGGGAGCGAATGTGAAATTCGGCAACAGGCAGTTGGGTGTTGTCATGAACGCCAATGGTGACTTGACCGCCATCAGCAACGAGCAGAAACAAACAAATGTAAGGAGAATGGGGCTCTTCAGTATGACCCTCGCGAAGAAGGTCTATGGGCTTGAGCCAGGAAAACGCCGGACCATCAAGCTTCGCCCCGTCTTTCAGGATGCGGACTACATAACTCTCGCACCCGAAAATGAAGCACTTCCAACCTTCACCTTTAGGACAATCGACAAGGGGGCATACTTCATACTCGAACTGGTCTCAATGAAGGACCCGGCCGATGAAAAGGTGCTTTTCCTGACAATGTCCCGCATTCATGGGACCAAATGGATGCCGCTGGATTGCGTGACCAAGAAGGCCTTTCAGCGACTTGGAGATAATCCGACTTTCTTTGGTGTTCTAAAAAGAAGCGAAAATAATCCGCTGGGCAGTATTGCCATGTGGAACCCCAAGAATGCTGAGGAAGACGATGAGATTCTCTATCAGGTCTGGGCAAACGAGAATATTCCTCACCCAAAGGTTGAGGGGGAGTGGACCGTTGCTCGAGCGAATCAGTGGATCAGCGATTATATCAAGATGCGTAAAGAATACGACACACAAATGATCATCGGTCCCCGTAAACCGGAAGATCTCAAACCGATCGCCGATGAAGCGAAGAAGTTCACCCTTAAAAAACTCTACATGCATAAAAATACCTGGGCGTGTGGATACATTGCTACAGATCGCGATAATTTCGAAGTGAACGATAAGATGTTTCCAGATGGGAGGAAGGGGATGGCAGCCTTCGGTAAATACCTTGAAGAAAACGGAATGAAGCTGACATTTAGAACAACCAGTTATGCACTCGGTGCCAAGCACCCTGAGTATCTGGGTAAGGTGCCCGATGACCGGTTGGCGACCTGGTGGCAGGGAACTCTTGCAAAGGATACTGATGCGACGTCCAAGGAGATCACGGTTCGTGAGGGGAGTGACCACCCCACCATTTATCCGCTGACTATCGGTCAGGCTGAAGGCCGACCCGAACCGCCGAAGCCTGAGCCGTTTTTCAGTAATGATAATTCACAGATAACCAATATAAACTGCATGCGCATCGGCAATGAGCTTATTACCTTTGGAAAATACGTTAACAATGGTGATGGCACCTGGACACTGAAGGGGTGCGGACGCGGCCTATACAATAGCGAGGCCGCTTCGCATAAGGCCGGCGAGACGGCACGCGGTCTGTATCGTAATTACGGAATGCTGTTTGCCCCGGATCCCGACTCGACGCTGCTCGACAAGTTGGCCAAACGCTTTGCCGAATTTCACAACGAGGTGAATGCGGGAGAAGCCAACTTCGATAATCTGGAAGCGCATCTCATGATGTTTCCTTACGGCGAAAGCAAGTTTGTGGGGGAGGTATACCGAAACACGCTTCGCCCGCTATATAGCAGCACATCCGGAGCGAGTTTGGAGTGGGGCTTCATCGAGCCGATGTTCAACTCAGTCAAGAAGGCTCTCAACCCCACACCCATGGGACCGTTCTCGCCACATGGGGAGATGAAGGTTGCCCTGCATAAGAGCCACTGGAACGCCAGCAGTCCCTACGCCTATGTCTACGGTCTACCCCACAAAAGCGCTGCCGGACAAGAGGGACATATCACTGAACAGAGCGGGTATCATGATGTTACGATGGAAACCATCCTTGGTCATGGTCTTATGGACTACTACGTAAAGGTATTTAAGCAGTGGCGCGAGATAGGCCCGACCCTGCCGGACCATATTAAAAAACGGATATTCTCCTCTGGATATAAAAACCCCTTCAACGCCCGGTTCACCCTCCTGGATGAACTGGTCCGCTTTGAAGGAGAAGGTGATGCCCTTCAGGTTGTCCCGTTCCGGATGATGGTCCGCAAGAACATCGACCGCGATTGGACGTGCCACCAGGAACACGGCATTATCTACCCCTATCAATACATTCGCCCTGGGCAAGCCCCCATTCGGGTCAGCAATCCCTACCACAAACAGGTGCCGGAATTTATTATCCGCGTCATGCCTGACTTCAGTCGTGATATCGACTCCATACGACTAACGACCAAGGGTGAGACTGAGGAGGAGAAGGCATTCAACGATGGCCTTGATAAGTTCCAGAGCGCCTCAGGGGTCACTCTTGAGAAGGAGGCTGCAACAAACCTGTCTGGAAAAAATATCAGTTACCGGATCATGCCTGACCCGGCAACCGTCCAGAACAAAGCCAACATGACCTTTAGTGCTGAAGGCAAGGGCGTTAGAATAACATCGGTAAATGACACCGACCAGACGCTTGCACTGGTTGGCCAGCAAACTGTCAATCTGCCGTCCTACGGCGTCAAGACCGATATCACCGGGGCCGGCGGCCTAGGAATGGTGGTGACCGGTGACGGCAGCGGTGCCGCGCTGGTTATACGAACCGGCGGCCAGGGAACGCGTGACTATGTTGTTCACCTTGACTTCAAGGGGAAGCGCTATATCGAGATCCCCTCCCCCCAAGCCTCATGGGCCGACGCCCGTTGGCCATTCTTTGACGCCTATAAGCGGTGGCGGGGAAACAGCGTCAACCGGATCCACCTTGGGATTGACCGGGTGAAGCCAAACAGCAGTTCATCGGTCTTGCTTGAAGACCTCAGGTTCCTGCCTGAGAAACCCTCCACCCTGAACAACCCTGTCATTCAGCTCGGCGAGGGGAGTATCACTATTAATGGCGTTATCCCTTCCGGCAGCCATCTTTGGTATAGGGGTGGACAACACCTCGACCTATACGACATCAATTGGAATAAGATCGGCACGCTCCCAGTGACCCTAAACAACGCCGAGGTTGCAACTGGAGACGTGGATATCTCCGTGCTCAATCATGAGCAACATGGAAGCCCATGGCTGGAAGTGCAATTCTTCGTAAAGGATAAGGGGATGTCCTTTCAACCCATTGAACTGCTGAAGGATGATTTTTCACAGCATTCCACCTTTAAGCGAACCGGGGCTATGAGCCCGGGGGAGCTAAACAAGGGATGGAGAGCATTCAATGGATCGAAGTGGACGGTCGCCGACGGCGTCTTGAAAAACAGCGGAAATGGTGAAAATGCGGATTGGCAGGCCGAGAGCGCTTCCGAGGGCGCCATTGTGCAGGGGGTGAGCGTCAGGGACGTAAAAGGCCAGATACTGAAGCTTAGCTTTGACTATACCCTGACAGCTGAGGACGAGTCCCTTTCTGTATTTCTGTTTGGGAGCAAGACTGAAGATGGGTTTGAAGCCCTTGCGAACGCGCGTCTCGGCAATTTTGCCCACTCCGGCGGGGAATATCAGTATCTTGAAGCGGACGGTGTTGCCCCTCTGGTCAGTTCAGTTGAATTTGCTGGCGGAAAGACGCTAAGCGAACACGCCCCCAAGGGATATCTGGGCGGCAGTGACTACCCTGCTCTTGCAAAAATAGCCGGAAGTTCTTCGGGGGCCTTCAGTCAAGAGATTGATCTGAGCCGGTGGAAACACTCAATTGAGGATTTCGACCACATCACCATTGTCTTCGCCCGTAGCGCGGCAGCAAGTGGATCTTTAGTAACAATCGACAATGTAAGTCTGAAAGCCCTTCCACAAAAAACAGGAAAATAAATCTCGTTCAGAGTAGCATTCAGACCCTCGTCTATTTACGTGATATGACAAGGGCATCGGATTCGCTTTAAATACGGTGTAACCCTTATTCACTTGCCAGGGGGCCGGTTCGGGCCGTGGCCGTGGCGCGAATGTGCCGTTCGGCAGCTATCAGGTGCTGGGCAACCTGCATTTGAAGTTTGCTGATTCGGCGACGCCGCCGCAGGACTACACGCGCAGCCTCGATCTGAGCACGGGTGAGGCCAGGATCCACTACAGCCAGAATGCGAAAACCTCAACCCGCGAGCATTTTGTGTCCGCGCCCGACGAGGTGTTCGTGACGCGGATCAGCGGTCCAGTCTCGTTCAACATCTTGCTCGACCGTCCCGAGCGCTTTGAAACAAAGGCGGTGGCGGACAATGAACTCCTCATGACCGGCACGCTGAACGACGGCCGTGGAGGAAAGGGCGTGACCTATGCCGGCCGCTTGAGGGTCGTGTTGCGCGGCGGATCGGTGAAGGCCGAGGGAAACACCCTTGCGGTGACGGGTGCCGAGGAGTCTGTGCTGCTTTTCGCCGCCGCCACCGACTACCGCGGATTTGCCGGGCGCCAGTTGAGCGATCCGATCGCGGCGACCACCCTCGATCTCGACCGGGCGGCACAGAAGACCTACGCCGAATTGCGCGCGGCGCAGAAGGCCGACCATGAGAAGTGGTTCGACCGCGTCGAACTCGACCTGCCAGCGACCCCAAACAGCGCCTTGATTCCCGTGCGATAGCGCGGCATTGTCGATTGATGAGGGCGGGCAAACCCGCAAGACTCGGACGACACGGAGGTCGTCCCTCCTGGAGGGCGCTGCTCCGTCAGCGCCGTGATTCCCGCGCGATAGCGCGGCATTGTCTGATTGATGAGGGCGGGCGAACCCGCATAAGTCGGACGACACGGAGGTCGTCCCTCCATGGTGTCATTTTCATGATGTTTGAGATCATTCTGTGTATTTCAAAATCTGTCCCTTTTCGGCATATTCTTTGCCGTGATTTTTCCATTCCGCCCATTGCTTGTATCCCTTGTCTGTCTCGCTGGCGTCATTGCTTCCCCGGCAACCGCCAACGAACCATGGAGTGCCTCATGGATCAGTGCCAATGCCCCAAAAAACTTCCCAACACACGATCGAAGTCAGCAAAGCCCTCTATGGAGCGGCTGGCGATCCTGCGAAGCAGATCGATCTGACAAAGAAGATCCAAGACTCGCTCCAGCGCGGCTCCACCGTGGTTTCCGCAGACAACAAATTCGCCGGCACTGACCCTGCCCACGGCAGCGCCAAGACCCTCGAATTGGAATATTCGCTTGATGGCGCCCCCCGAAAACAAAGCCTTTCTGAGAACACCTCATTCGACCTGTCCACTGGAGAAAAATCACCCCAGACGAACGGTCCCCAAGCCGACCCGAATGCCAACCAGTGGACCTGCTTCCGAACCGAGATCGATCTGGAAAAGGACCCGACTTCGGCCATCGCCCGCATCGCCGCCGATTCGAAATACTGGCTGTGGATCAATGGAGAACTCGCCGTCTTCGAAGGCCAACTCAAGCGCGGCCCGACGCCCAGCGACACCTACTTCGACCGCGTGGATCTCACCAAGTTTCTCCGCAAGGGCAAAAACACGATCGCCATCCTGCTCTGGTATTTCGGCAAGGATGGATTCAGCCACAAGAGCAGCGGGCAACCGGGCCTGGTCTTCGATGCCCAGATCGATGGAAAGCCACTCCTCAGCGGCGCGGACTGGAAAGTGCGCCTCCATCCTGCGTTTGAAAACACCGGTGCGCCGCATCCGAATTACCGGTTGCCGGAATCCAACATCCGCTTCGATGCCCGCAAAGACCTTGCGGGTTGGCAGAATCCCGGCTTCGACGACTCCGCATGGCCGTCAGCAAATGCACTCGGGGTGCCACCCTGCGCGCCATGGAACAACCTGATCGAACGCCCGATCCCGCAGTGGAAGGATTTTGGCCTGAAAGATTATGCGAACGCCGCCGACCTGCCGAAAGTGTCCGACGGCAAGCCGATCAAGGCCAAGCTCCCCTACAACGCCCAAGTCACGCCCTATCTGAAAATCGAGTCGCCCGCCGGCCAAGTCATCGACCTGCGGATGGACAACCAAGCCGGCCCGACGGTGCGGGCAGAGTATGTCACGCGCGAGGGTGTGCAGGAATACGAGAACCTTGGGTGGATGAGCGGCCACGAGGTGCACTACACGATCCCCGCCGGGGTCAAAATCCTCGCGCTGAAATACCGCGAAACCGGCTACGACACCGAGTTCACCGGCACCTTCGAGTGCG
>CALAPX010000203.1 GCA_937888355.1 uncultured Spartobacteria bacterium | reverse complement strand
CGCAGCTGCGCACAAGCATGTTCCATTGATGGAAAGCCAGCCCGCCGAGGCCATACGCAACAACGCCATCGGCACCAGTATTGTTGCGGGCTTGGCCGCCGGGCACGGCACCGCAAAGTTTGTCCTCGTTTCGACCGACAAAGCGGTGAACCCGACGAATGTTATGGGGGCCAGTAAACGTTTGGCGGAAATGCTGATCGAACAAAAGTCGCTCGCGGAAGCGGACTGCGCTTTTGCGGCTGTCCGGTTCGGAAATGTTTTAGGCTCCTCCGGGAGCGTAGTCCCGACTTTCCGGCGACAGATTGCGGCGGGAGGACCGCTCACGGTGACTCATCCCGAAGTGACCCGCTACTTCATGAGTATTCCGGAGGCCGTCGGACTTATTCTGCAAAGCGCTCTACAGGCCAAGGGTGGGGAAATATTTGTTCTCGATATGGGCGAGCCCGTCAAAATCGTCGACCTTGCACGGCAGATGATTGAGTTGAGCGGATTCAAGCCGGACGAGGACATCAAGATCACCTTCACCGGACTGCGGCCCGGTGAAAAGCTTTACGAGGAGCCCATCCACGAAATGGAAAATGTGGAACCGACGAGTCACTCTAAGCTCCGCCGCCTGCGCAACAATCGCTCCAACTGGTCTGGGGATCTATTCACCGAGTTGCACTCAGTTTATCGTGAAGCGGCTGGCGATAGTGAGAAGCTGAAAACTTGGCTCGCTTCGACGATTCCAGAATATCGTGGTAATCAAAAGGGTTGAAGGGCTTTTGTATAAAGCAGGATGAAACACATGCATGTGACTGGCTGTGGGCGAAGTGGAACGACCCTGCTTGTTGAGATGATGCGCTCTTCTTTCAAATGCAGTGGGGACTCGGCACATGAAAGAAGTATAATTTTTCCACCTCCTACCAACCCTTCGGTATACATCTCAAAATGTCCCGGGGAAGTTGGGCTTCTTGCACCGCTTCTTGATGCAGATAGCGACCTTTACGGTGTTCACATCTACCGCGATCCCCGATCTGTTATCTGCAGCATTCATGGCAAGGCAACCGAATGCTACGCGACGAATTTTCCCTCATGGAAAAAAGCCCAAGTTGCCGCTGGACGTCTGCGCTCGCACCCGAGATTCCTTGAGATTCGCTACGAGCAACTGATCGAAAACCCCGACAGCATTCAGGGTGTTATTGAGAGCGCTTTGCCCTTTCTGGAAAGAAGGGGCTGCTTTTCATCTTACCACGAGAGGGCGCGTCCTTCGGAAGACGCTGTCCAGGCACTGAACGGCTTTCGAAGGGTTGATCCTGGCCGGATGGATTCGTGGAAGAATCACCTTCCGCGAGTCAAAGAACAGCTCGCCCGCCACCCCGAAATGGCGGATATGCTCATTGAGCTGGGTTACGAGAACGACCATTCCTGGACTGGCCAGCTTTCGGATGTTGCTTCGGGTAACTTCCGCGCGTGGGAGGATGAATGCACAAACCTTTTCAAGAAGTTTGACCGTTGGCAAAGGAAGAAAAGAAGACTGCACAAGCGCCTTACTCTGCTCCGGCGGAAGACTTAGGGTATTCAATCCCGCACACCGTGGCAGTTTCCCGGACCAAAGTCGGTAAGCGATAGAAAATGAAATTTTTTTATCTCGGTTTCCATTTACCAGAATCTTTGATCCGCAGATATCCGAAGCAAAACGGTGCGGGCCAGTTGTGGGAGGGGCGTCTACTCAAGCATCTGGGTAGCGATGCTGAGGTGCGTGTGGCTTCCATCGTTGATCGAAAGCTTAAACTGCCGGATGTCGAGGGAAGCAATCCTGAGCACTTCCTGCTGCAAGGAAAACTTGGCAAAGATCTTCAGGCTTACCCGAGCTTCGTCCGACTTCGGGCAAAATATCTCGGCTGGCGCCGTCAGGGTTGGAAACCCGATTGCTTCATCGTCTATAACTCCCATCCGATCGGAAGCGCCTTCACCCGCTTTCTGGCCAGACACGATCGGGACGTGAAGCGCATTCTGCTGTTTCTCGATAGCAGACATTTTGGGAAAAATCTTCCGCTTCTCAAGCGCCTGAGGCTAAAACTCAAGCCGTTGCACTGGCCTGACGAAGCCATGTTGCCGTATTTTCGCGGCGTTGCTTCGGCAAGTTTGTCCTCGAAACGTTTTTGTCGTGACCGGAATATTCCATGGCGCTGGTTTCCTGGTGGTGCGCAAGCGGATGGCTTGCTGGATAGTGTGCAAACTCCGCCAGCCGATGGAATCACCCGCATTGGCTACTTCGGATCCCACTCTGACTACGCCGGCCTGAAAGATCTGCTCGAGGCGTTTGCAGCCGATCCCGATCTTAATCTTGTTCTGTCTATCGCTGGCGACGGGTCCAAGACTGGTGAATTGCAGCAGCGTTCGGCCTCGGACCCGAGAATTGAGTGGGTGGGTTTCCTCAAGGAGCGCAAGGATTTGGGGCATTGGGCATCAAGTTGCCATATGCTCGTTAACCCAAGGCCAGCGGGATATGGCAACGATAACAATTTTCCCTCGAAGGTATTTGATTACTTGCAATTGGGGCGGCCTATTTTGAGTTCAATCACCCCGACTCTCCAGCATGCTTTTGGAGATTCTGTGATGTGGTATAATGCCGACCGGCCCAGCGCCTTGTCGGAAGCACTAGGAAGAGTATCGCAAAAAAGAATCTCCCTGCTCATACAAGATGGTGCAAATCTTCGCGGCAAATACGCTCAGGGCTTTTCTTGGGGGGAGCAGATTGGTGGCTTGAAAGAATGGATATGCCAAATCCGATGAGAGCAAACTCAGGCAACCTTTTACGGGTGGAGCAATTACGCGGTTACTTCATGAGGATTGTACGATTTGTCGTGCCACAGGCGTCATCCACTTGGGACACGACCCTTCTGGCCATGGCGGTCGCCCTGCTTCCGCTCTTTTACCTGACGCTCAAAAACTGGACGGAGGCTTGGCTGGTGGTGCTGGGGGTAGTCAGCGCTTACGGAATCCTAAAGTCCCGATTGCCGCTTAGAGCCTTTTTTCCCGATCCGGCCACGGCGTGGATGTTCATCGCGTTGGCCTTTCCAGTCGTTGCCGTTTTTACCTCCATTCTGATTCGCGGTGACTTTCACTTGTCGCTCTGGAAGCAGAACCTGGATTTGCTCAACGGCCCCGGCAGGCTCTTCCTCGCGGGCGTCGCCCTTCTCTGGATGAATTACCGGAAAGTGCGTTTCCTCGATGCGGTGCCGGTCACCTTGGCCGCCGGCATCATCGTTACGCTCTTTTTTGCGACCGTCCAGCAACCGGGGGTCCCCGACCGGTATACGACATCGCTGCTGGATCTTTGCACCTTCGGCCAGCAAATCTGTCTGCTGGGTTTGCTGCAGTTCTATTTTCTGATTTTCCATCCCCCCCGTTCGCGCGTTGTTTGGGCGCTCTCGATCGTGGCCATTCTCTTGGCTGCAAAGATGGGCATCGCCGCCGGCGGCCGCGGCGGATGGATTGCCGTTCCCCCGCTTCTGCTCATCGCTGCTCTTTTGTACAAGGGCCACAAAGCGAAGATTCTCGGGCTGCTGCTCGTGGCTTTGCTCGCCATCGGTGGCGCGCTGGCTATGAACCAGAAGTTCCGCGACCGTTTGACTTCGATTTATTCCGAAACAACCGCGTGGTTTGCCGGTGATGCCACCGCGGGAGGATCAGGCCGACTGACCATCATGGCCATTTCGTGGGAGCTGATTAAGGACAATCCCCTCAAGGGCTATGCCAGCAAACACAATCTGTGGGGGCCGGTTTACCAGATGGAGCCGAGTCGTTACTCGCGGGAAGGGTTTACCTACGGAAGCACGGAGTATCATCGATACACGCTCTGCGACACCGGCGAGCACAACCAGTATCTGCACGAGTGGTTGATCAACGGCCTCTTTGGAATTTCCGCTCAAATGCTCCTTCTCTTTGCTCCGCTCTTTGTCTTCATCAAGCGCCTGCAGGGCAGCGAAGGCGATGCCTATGCCGCCGCCGCTATCGGGACAGGCTTTGTCGTGGCCTCCATGGTTTTCGGCCTGACTCAAGGCCCGTTTAGCTACAAGGTGATCGCCTCATTCTACGGC
>CALAPX010000202.1 GCA_937888355.1 uncultured Spartobacteria bacterium | reverse complement strand
TTTAGTCATGAGCAGCCTTCGAGACACAAATCAACACACTTGGATCCTTTTATGTATTGTTCTTAGTTGGCCATTGGCTTCCTGCAACAAACCTCTTGAACAAGCAACCAAGCCTGCTGACATAACCGAACAGCAGCAAGCAACCCTTCCCTCCCAGCCCGCCCTCCCAGAATCCAGCGGGAACAAGATTTCCTTTAGCAGCGAGGTTCGCCCCATCCTCTCGAACAACTGCTTCGCCTGCCATGGACCTGACTCCGCGAATCAGTCCAGCCCGTTCCGTCTGGATACTGCAGAGCACTCCCGAGCCAATCTGGCCAAGGAGGGCGAAGCGCCCCGATTCGGCATCGTTCCTGGAAAACCGGAAGAAAGCTTACTCCTCCAACGCATTGTTTCACATGACCCCCTTGACGTCATGCCCCCGCCCTTTTCCAAGAAGCAACCTCTCACCGAGGAACAAATCGCCACGGTCACCGAATGGATTCGCCAAGGGGCGGAATATGAACCCCACTGGGCCTTTGTGGCTCCCATGAAGCCGGCCGTGCCGGAGGTCAAGGACAAGGCTTGGCCACGCACCCCGATTGACAATTTCATTTTGGCGAAACTCGAATCCAAGGGGATCACCCCCTCTCCCGAAGCAGACAAGGAAACACTTGTGCGCCGCGTGCACCTTGATCTTCTCGGCCTCCCGCCAACACCCGAGGAGATCGACTCCTATTTGGCCGACACCTCGGAAAAAGCTTACGAAAACATGGTCGACCGGGCCCTTGCCTCCACCCATTACGGCGAACGCATGGCCATCGATTGGCTTGATCTTTCCCGATACGGCGACAGCAACGCGATCCACCATGAGATGATTCGCACCAGCTGGCCATGGCGCGATTGGGTCATCAACGCATTCAATACAAACATGCCCTACGACCAGTTCCTCACCGAACAGTTGGCCGGCGATCTTTTACCCAATCCCACCCTCGAGCAGAAAGTTGCCACGTCGTTCAATCGCAATCATGGCATCAATAACGAGGGCGGTGCCATCCCCGAGGAATGGCTCGTCGAATACGCGGTGGACCGCGTCAGTACCTACGGCACCGCTATCATGGGAATGACGATCGGTTGCGCCCGCTGCCACGACCATAAATTCGACCCGATCAGTCAGAACGACTTCTTTAGCCTCATGGCCTATTTCAACAGCATCAACGAACGCGGACTCGAACCACAAGACGGCAACTTGGCTCGCGCTTTCCCACCATTTGTTCAGCTACCCAGCGACCGCCAAAAAGAAATTCTGGACGCGTCAGGCAAGACAATCGCCGCGCTTCAATCGATCCGCACGGACAAAACCCCGGAGGCGCCAAAGGTTCCGGATGAAAGCAAGGCACTCAATTGGAGCTCGCTTCAAATCACCGGGGCATCGTGCGTCAAAAATAAGATCGATCCAATTGGTCGTCCCGGCTCCGGCGGCATGGCGGCACTAAATTTCGATATGCCGGAAAACCGCAACCGTGTGATGGCTGGAGGGCCCGCCCGATTCCGCCAGGCTTTCCACCTGATCTTTCCCGTTACGCAAGGAGAGGTTGTCTCCTTGGAGTTCAACATGCCCTCGGAGCCTTTCAATACCGTGCGCCTCGATTCAATAAACCCGTTTGATTTCCTATGGAATCTTCAACCCGACAACACAGAGAATGTGTATGGCTTGGATTCGAAAACCATCCGCCAAGCGATTCCCGACCTGGAAATCGAAATTAAGGAAGGGGCAAAGCTCAGGCCGCTGCCCGTGGCCGCAGCGCGTTCGTCATTTGATCACCTCAGCCCTGAGTTGGCCGCTGCGCAAGTTGCTGATCCTGCGAATGCCTGGAAACTTGGCATCCCAGGCATCGACAGCACCGTCCTCCTCCAACTCTCCGAAACGGTCACCCCCGCTAAAAACGCCAAGTTGGTTGTGAAATTCAAATTCAGCGGCAGCGAGGTTCCCTACCCGGAATCACTGGCCAATAGCTTCCAATTATCTACGGGGAACAACCCACACGGCATCGACGACTGGCTGGCCCTTATCAAAAACAAGGAGCGGGATTACTGGATGAACGATATTTACCTCGCCGCAAAAGCCCATGCCGCTGGCAAATCCAATGTTACCGGTCTCGATGTGGCGCGCGCCCATTACCTCAAGAACCATGTGGACAACTTCGCCACCCGCGTCATGGTCATGGAAGAGCGTAAAGACCCGATGCCCACGTTTGTGTTGGACCGCGGGGCGTACGACAAGCCTCTAAAAAATCGCCCTCGCGAGCGCACAACCCCAGTTGCCTTCCCTCCCCTTCCTCAAGATGCTCCCAAAAACCGTCTTGGCCTGGCCCAGTGGTCAGTGGCTCCGGAACATCCGCTTACCTCACGCGTCCAAGTCAACCGCCTCTGGCAGCAAATCTTCCAGAATGGCATTGTGAAAACATCCGAAGACTTCGGGCTCCAAAGCTCCCTTCCGACCCACCCCGAACTTCTGGATTATCTCGCTGTCGATTTCCGCGAAAGCGGCTGGGACATTAAGCGTGCCATGAAAAACATCGCCATGAGCTCTACCTACCGCCAGTCCTCGAAGCATCGTGAGGATCTCCAGGAGATCGATCCCGAAAACAAACTCTTGGCCCGGTCACCACGGTTCCGCCTGCCAGCCGAGTTGATCCGTGACAATGCCCTCTCGGCCTCCGGCCTTTTGAATGAGAAAATTGGTGGCCCGAGCGTAAAAACCTACCAGCCAGAAATCTGGAAGGAAAAATCCATGAATGGGAAGGGCAACTACGGCTTCTACACACGCCACACCGGCGACAAACTCTTCCGGCGCGGTCTCTACACCTTCTGGAAACAATCCGTGCCACCGGCCCAGATGGAACTCTTTGATGCTCCATCGCGCGAAATGTGCGTCACTCGCCGAGAAACCACCAATACTCCTCTTCAGGCGTTTGTTTTGATGAATGATGAGACCTATCTAGAATTTTCACGAAAACTTGCTGAGCGCCTCTTCACAGACATCAATGGCGGTTGGGAGCAAACGCTTTCAGAGCGACTCCGACGTGGGTTCCGCCTTGCCACCGGCCGCAACCCGCAGGACTCCGAACTCAATAGCTGGATTTCTTTTACCAATGAAAACCTCGAGCTTTTTACTGCGAACACGGAGAATGCCGAGAAATTCCTCGCCTATGGCGAGACGCCACGGAACAAGGATCTTCCCGCCCCCCAACTCGCCGCTCTTTCATTCAGCATGTCGACGATCCTGAACCTTGATGAAACAATCACCCGTGACTAGGCGCCACACTCAACTCAGAAAAACCCACCTATGAAACACCCCGTCGAAGAATACCTTCTGAACCTCAGCCGGCGTCAGTTTTTTGGAAAAATGACCCAAGGGATCGGCGCTTTGGCTCTTGGCTCGTTGATGAACGAAAATATTTTTGCCGCGGCGCAGAATCCTTTCGAGCGCGGATTCCTCGGCTCTCCCCACTTTGCTCCCAAGGCAAAGCGGGTCATCTACTTGTTCCAGCATGGTGGGCCGTCCCAGTTGGACATCTTCGACTACAAGCCCGAACTCAAGACCCAGTTCGATAAGGAACTTCCCAAATCTGTCCGTGGCGACCAGCGCATCACCGGCATGACCTCAGGCCAATCCCGCCTGCCGGTGGCTCCATCAGTTTTCCAATTCAAAAAATACGACAACAACCAGGACGGCCTCTGGGTTTCTGAGCTCTACCCGTACACAGGAAGTATCGCGAAAGAACTCTGCGTGGTGAAATCTGTCTTCACCGAACAAATCAACCACGAGCCAGGCGTTTCATTCCTTCAAAGCGGCCACCAACTTCCAGGACGTCCGTCGTTCGGTTCATGGATCAGCTATGGGCTCGGGAGCATGAATGAAAATCTGCCCGCATTTGTCGTGATGATCAGTCAAGGCAAGGGCAATGCCCAATTCGTTTCATCGCGTCTTTGGAGCTCAGGGTTCCTTCCCAGCGAACACCAAGGCGTCAACCTGCGCGGCGGCGACCAACCAGTCTTGTTCCTGAACGATCCGAATGGCATCGAGCGCTCAGACCGGCGCCGGATGCTGGATCAATTGGCGAAGCAGAACCACTTGGAAGCAGACCGCAGCCTCGACCCTGAAGTGCTGGCTCGCATTTCCCAGTACGAGATGGCCTACCGCATGCAAACGGCCGTTCCAGATCTTACCGACTTTTCACAGGAGTCCGCCGAGACCCTCGACATGTACGGCCCCGATGTGAAGATCCCCGGATCCTACGCCTACAACTGCCTCATGGCGCGGCGACTGGCTGAACGCGGCGTCCGCTTCGTGCAACTTTACCATCGCGGATGGGATCAGCACGGAAGACTTCCTGATGAAATCCGTCTCCAGTGCAAAGACACCGACCAACCGCAGGCGGCCCTTGTCAAAGACCTCAAACGACTCGGCATGCTGGATGACACGCTCGTCATCTGGGGTGGCGAATTCGGGCGTACGACCTACAGCCAAGGTGTCCTCACTGAAACCAACTACGGCCGCGACCACCACCCACGCTGTTTCACCATGTGGTTCGCCGGCGGCGGCGTGAAGCCAGGGATCAGCTACGGAAAGACAGACGAGTACAGCTACAACATTGTCGACCAACCGATGCATGTGCACGACCTCCATGCCACCCTCATGCACCTCATGGGCATCGACCACGAACGCCTCATCTACCGCTACCAAGGCCGCGATTTCCGGCTCACCGATGTCCATGGACACATCGTCCGCGACATCCTGGCGTAACCACTTTCTACATTCTAATGACTACATCCTCCCGCCCAGTGCGGGTCATTCTTGGTTTAGTTCTGGCGGGGTTGGCCACCGCCTCCTTGGTCGCTGCAGGCATCGCCCCTGAACCCAAGATTCCAGAAAAACTCGCGCTTTTCGTGGGCCGATTCCACCCGCTCGTTGTCCATCTACCTATCGGCTTCCTCGCGGCTATTGCCGCTCTTCAGGGATTGCAATGGGTGTTCCGTTTTGAATTTCGTACGGCCAACCGCGTCCTTCTTTGGCTTTGCGCATTTTCTGCGCTTGCCTCCACTGCCTTCGGCACCCTATTGGCCTGGCCGGGCGGCTACAACGCCCACCTTCTGTTTGAACACCGTTGGTTCGGTATCGCCACCTCGGCGGCGTGTGTGTGGATGCTTTTCGCGCACCACTTTACGGGATGGGTGGGCCGGCTGACTTATTCCCTTCTCTTGATTGCTTCGCTGGGCCTTGTGGCCGCGACGGGCCACTATGGTGGCTCACTCACCCATGGCGAAGATTACCTGACCGCAAACCTCCCCGTCGCCCTCGGCGGGAAACCCGACCCGCTTCCCGTGGATAAAGGCAGCAAGGAGGATGCAGCCATCTATGTCGCGGCAATCCAACCGATCCTCGAAGCCAAGTGTGTGGAGTGCCACAACCCCTCGAAGAGCAATGGCAACCTCCGCATGGACTCGTTGGAACTTCTCCTCGCGGGTGGGAAACACGGTCCCGCCCTCAAAGTGGGAGACGCCGCCGCGAGTCTCATGATCGAGCGCGCAAACCTGCCACTCGATGACAAGGAACACATGCCCCCCGCTGGGAAACCCCAACTGACTGATGCGGAACTCGAACTCCTTTCCTGGTGGATCGACAAAGGCGTGAAGGAACGCCAACCGCTCATGGAGGATCTGCCGCCAAAAGACGCCC
This sequence comes from uncultured Spartobacteria bacterium, assembly GCA_937888355.1. Classification (GTDB taxonomy): domain Bacteria; phylum Verrucomicrobiota; class Verrucomicrobiia; order Chthoniobacterales; family Terrimicrobiaceae; genus UBA967. Next base: position 1,927 of record CALAPX010000202.1, on the reverse strand, counting down.
TTGCCTTGCTGGAAAACAAACTCGGCTTCCCGCTCACCGAACCGGAAGTGCCAATGTTGTCTTGGGAGGACGTTGTCAAAGCAGGCTCCCAGCTCGCCAAGGTTCCGAACCTTGCCGTCCGCAGAATGGCGATGGATTCCCCCGCTCTGAATGTCTTCATCGCATCCGATGCCCCTGATCCCGACGCTTTGATCGCAAGCCTTGAGCCAATCAAGGCAAACATCGTTCTTCTTGATGCGGGAAAAACAAAAATATCAGAGGCCTCATTCCCTGTAATCGCAGGGTTCACAAACCTTGAAGAACTCCGACTCCATGAAACCGCTACAGATGACGTGGATGTCGTTAAACTTGCGCCACTTCGCAAACTCAAAAAGGTTAACCTCAACGGGACCGATATTTCCGACAGGTCGGTCGATTTCCTCTCGAAATTCCCGAACCTTGTCCAACTCGCTGCGTGGGATACGACAGTCAGCCCTGTCGCAGCCGATACCTTCATTAAAACCCGATTCCCGGAAAACAAGAAGCGCAGGGTGGAAGAGGAAATCGAAGCCCTGAAATCTCATCTGGCCGCCATGAGTGTCGAGGTCCTCGGAATCGAAATTCCAGACCAACCGCCTCCACCAATGGTTGATGGGGAACTTTTCTGGGCTCCCGTTGCCGCGTCTGCATCATCGGAGTTCGACGACAAGTATCTGGTGAAAAACCTCTACGATGGCACCGTAAAGCTTGGCGATATCGGCACACCGAACAACCAAGGCGCTGACTACGCGGGCAGGAACCCCGGCCCGTTCCATGTGGTCTATGACATGGGATCTCAGATCATTTTCTCCGGCGTTCTCTATGCCCAGCGTGCATTTCCAAGGGACAAGGCCACTCGCTTGGAATTCCGTGTGACAAATACCGATCCTGGCACGGCCTCCAAGGACATCCCCATCCTGAAGCGCACGCCGCATCATGTCGTAGCACTCAAGCCCAGCGCCCCGAATGATCGGGCACTAACCAAATATTCTTTCGGCAAAGACCTCAAAGGCCGGTATGTCGTGATCACAATCACCGGAGCTCCGGATGCGCTTAACCTCGGCGGGTATGAACTCGTTCTCGGCCGCTTCCCACTGGATCGCGAGACGCTTGTGGCCACAGTCACCGCCGACGCCGCAAAATATGGCTCGCTCATCGGAACCAAAGCCAAAGCTTCGCTGAGCAGCGACTCGCCCCACTCGCCCGATGGCGGACTCGTAAAGTTCCTAGATCCGATGATCAGCGAGATTCCGTTCGCTTTCCACACAGAGAACGAACTCAACCCTTGGGTCAAAATTTCGTTCCCCTCGAAGGTGCGCCTATCAGCGTTTTCGATCGTCAATCGGCGCGAGCGCGAACTCATCATGCGCGCCGAGGGACTTGAACTCCAACGCCTCGCAGACTCGGGAGAATGGGAGACTGTGTGGAAATCAGAGAAACCTGAAGAGTCTTGGAATATCGACCTCACATCCCTCGATCCCCAAGAACGCGAGGCACAGGAATTCAGGCTCTACATTGCTTCGGAAAAACCAACCTACCTCCACCTCTCCAATGCCACCCTTTGGGGCATTGAACTCCCACCAACTTCTCCCAACAAACCAAACGATTCCAATACTCCACAAAAAAAATGAGTCACAAAAAAAAGATCGCTATCAGCCTCGCCCTTGGACTTGCCGTTGCCAATTCTGCATTCGCGCATCCGGATGAAGATCACAAACCCGCAGCTCCGACTCTGGCTGTTGCTCCTGTTCAAACGAAAGGCGCAACCACCGGCCAAGGCGACTGGGTTTACAAAACGGTTCACAATTGGGGCGCCATTCCCGGCCAAGATTATATCGGGTCGACTCACGGCGGTGTCGCTGTCGACAAATCGGGCAAAGTCTATGTCTCAACCGATGGCCCGAATGGC
>CALAPX010000201.1 GCA_937888355.1 uncultured Spartobacteria bacterium | reverse complement strand
ACTGCAACAAAAGAAAATAAATTTACATGAAATCCCTCAAAAAATATTTCCGCTCAGGGTTCACTCTCATTGAACTCTTAGTGGTCATCTCGATCATTGCAATTTTGGCTGCCTTAGCATTGCCGTCAATCACGGGTGCCCTTACCAGAGGTCAAGCTGCACAATGCATGAGCAACGGACGTCAATTGTATGTGGCCACGTTCAACATGGCGGCTGATGGGATGACAACCGGAGATTCATCCCTTGGATGGCCTTTGGATACAGGGTCAACTTGGGCCGCTTGGGCCACGCCGCTGACAGCGGGAGGATATCTTTCGACTAATGATTTTAATAAAATGCTCAATGCTCCTGGTGTAAGCCGAAACGCAACAGAATCAGTCACTTCAGCGACTCCGAGCGCTCACAGCGTTTATCCTGTTGGTGAGAGTAGCCCGATGCAGGCTATCTTCCTAACATCGGCTAATTTGGTTACGCCCGGAACGGCCTTGGTTTCTTCTGCTCAACCATTTGGAGATAAAGCATTCGTCGTGTTCCGCAAGGGAGGCGATGGTTTGGTTTATCAAGGCGCACAAGCAACGAATAGCACATTATTTTTCCCTGACTCCAGTTACACGTCGGGAGATTTAGGAACCAAACTGTAGTACGTTTATAAAAATTGCATGACAATCATTCAAAAAATCGAATCTGAACAACTTAAGGCCGAGACGACCCCTTTTAATGTCGGGGACACGATCAAAGTCCACACCCGCGTGGTTGAAGGCGATAAGGAACGCATTCAAATTTACTCCGGCATTGTGATTGGACGCAAGGGGACTGGGATCAACGAAAATTTCACCGTTCGCCGCGTTTCCTATGGCGAGGGTGTGGAGCGTGTGTTTCCGCTGCATTCTCCTCGCATTGCGAAAATCGAAGTAGAGCGCCGCGGGGCAGTGCGCCGCGCGAAGTTGAACTACCTCCGTTCGCGCAAGGGCAAATCTGCCACGACCGTCAAAGACCGCACCGATCGTTCCTAAATGCCTGTTTGCTCTCTGGAGCACGAGGCATCATTAAACGCCCGGGGTGTCACTCCTGTGGCTGGAATCGATGAAGCGGGACGAGGCCCCCTAGCGGGGCCTCTTTATGCTGCTGCGGTAATTCTTCCTGCCGGATTTTATCTTGATGGGTTGAACGACTCGAAGAAATTGACCGCAGTTCGCCGAGAGCGCCTTTATGGGCAGTTGACCACGATGAGCGGGATTGTGTGGGCATCCGTATCGATGCCGCCTGCTGAGGTCGATAGGGTGAATGTTCTTCGAGCCACTCACGCTGCGATGCGTGCGGCATGGGCTAATCTCGATTTGCGACCAGTCCATGTGTTGATTGATGGGTTGCCTGTGCCGGATTTTCCTTGTCCGCAGACCGCATTGGTTGGCGGTGACGGCTTCAGCCTGAGTATTGCTGCTGCGAGTATTATCGCGAAAGTCGAGCGGGACCGGGCTATGGTACAATTTGACCGGGAATATCCAGACTATGGATTTGCCAAGCATAAAGGCTACCCAACGCGGGAGCACTTTGACAAACTGCGTGACCATGGGCCTTGTCCAATTCACCGAAAAAGTTTTGCGCCTGTGGCGAAGTATGCGCTTTGTTGAGGCTCCCCACATGGCACTTGGCCGTAGAGGTGAGCGGATCGCGGCAGGATATCTGCAGCGGCACGGGCACAAAATTCTGCGATGCAATTTCCGGGCGCCCTATGGTGGCGAGGTCGATTTGGTGTGCCGTGACAGACGCTGTGGAGAGTTGGTGTTTGTCGAAGTCAAGACCCGATCCAGTGAGGAGTTTGGACGTCCGCTTGATGCGGTGGACAAAAAGAAACGCCAGCTTATCCTTCGCGGAGCAATGAAGTGGCTCCACATGCTCGGCATGCCAGACATCACCTACCGCTTCGACGTGATCGAGGTCATCGCTGGCGAATCCTTCGAGGTGCGGCACATCGAAAATGCATTCCAAGTGCCTGAGCATTTTGTCTACTGATGTCTGCTGTTCCTGCCATTCTTTCTGCCAACGGGTTGCGGTTGGCTTACGGCACGCAGGAGCTTCTGGCGGGCGTGTCGCTCACTGTTGCTCCAGGGGAAAAAATCGGTTTGGTTGGCCGCAATGGGTGCGGAAAGACAAGCCTATTGAAAATCCTCGCTGGGGCTCAGGATCCCGATGCAGGCATATTGTCAACGCGCCGAGGGTTGCGTGTAGGGTATTTGCCGCAGGAATTCGAACTCGATCCGGCTCAGACAGTTTTTGAAAATATTGAAAATGGCGCAGCCGATCTTGTCGAGTGGATGTGCGAATACGAGCGTGGTCAAGGTAGTGAGGAGGAACTCCAGACACTTCTTGATCGCATCCAGCATGCGGATGGATGGAATCTCGAGTCGCGGATCAAGTCACTTGCTGGCGCACTCTCAACTCCACCGCTAGAGACACCTGTAGCCACATTGTCGGGGGGCGAGAAGCGCCGAGTCGCTTTATGCCGGTCGCTTGCCTCGCAACCGGATCTTCTTTTACTCGACGAGCCAACCAACCACCTCGATGCCGAGTCGATCGATTGGTTGGAAGAGTTTTTACGCGGGTTTTCCGGAGCCGTTGTTTTCGTTACACACGATCGGTATTTTCTTGAAACGATTGCAACACGCATCATTGAGCTGAGTTTCGGGCAGTCGTTTTCGCATCCCGGAAATTACACAGCCTATCTTGAATCAAAGTCCCTCAGGCAACAGATTGCCGAACAGTCAGAGAGGAGGCGCCAGCGCTTTATTCGTGCTGAACTCGAGTTTGTGCGAGGCGGGGTGCGTGCTCGACGGACGAAATCGAAGAATCGGCTCGAGTCCTTTTATCTGGTCGCCGGTCAAGATGCGCCTCCTGAAGAGCGAGAGCTTGATCTCGTCATTCCCCCTCCGCCTGAGGTTGGGAATACCGCGATGGAACTTGTTAATGTCGGGGTGCGTATTCCCGGATCGAATGATGGTTCTTGGCTCTTCCGGGGGCTTGAGCTTTCGCTTCGCCCTGGTCAGTGCACTGGAATCGTCGGGCGAAACGGTGCAGGCAAGACGACGTTGCTAAGGTTGTGTCTGGGGCAGTTGGAGCCGACTGAGGGAACGGTGACGATTGGAAAAAGGGTGGTCTTTAACTCGATCGATCAAGACCGCGCCGGGTTGAATCTGGATGGCACGGTAATGGAAGAGATCGGAGGCACTAGCGGCATGGTCGAATTCGGCAACCAGAAGATCACTGTCCGATCGTATTTGCGCCGGTTTCTTTTCGACGATGCCAGGGTCAATGAATGCGTCGGAAAACTTTCCGGAGGAGAGCGGGCTAGGTTGGCGTTGGCGAAGACACTCTGCCGTGGGGGGAATGTGATCGTGCTCGATGAGCCTACAAACGACCTTGATCTCGGAAGCCTCCGTGTTCTTGAGGAGGCGCTGGCGGCCTTTAGCGGGACAATTCTGCTAGTCAGCCATGACCGTTATTTTCTGGACCGCGTGTGCGACCAGATTATCGCCTTTGAACCTGGGGGTATATACATCCAGCCGGGAAACTATTCGTATTACCTTGAAAAAAAGCAGGAGCGCGCCAGGAGCCTCCGCAATATGGAGCGCAAATATGTGGCTCCATCTGAGTTTCAACCACAGGAAGTCTTGCGACCTCTGCGCAAGCTGAACAATAAGGAAAAAGCTGAACTCGATGGCATGGAGGATTCAATTCTCAAGGCAGAACAGGCAGCGGCGGAAATCGAAAACATTCTGAACGATCCTGCATTCCATGCCGACCGACCAGCGGAGGCTCCAAACATGGTCGACCGTCTTGAAAAGGCAAAATCACACATAGCGCTGCTTTATGCGCGCTGGGAGGAACTTTCCACTCTATGAGTATGACGACACCGGTTCCCGGCCAGCGCTGGGTCAGTGACACAGAACCCGAACTTGGTCTCGGCATTGTTTTAAAAAGTGAATTTGGACGCGCAGAAATTTATTTTCCCGCATCCGGTGAACATCGGCAATACGCGCTTGGCAGTGCACCCGTGCGGCGTGTTGTCTTTGGAGAGGGCGATAATATTCGCACCCATTCAGGGGAGGGGTTTGTCGTCGAAAAGGTGGAGGACACCTGTGGGCTCCTAACCTATCTGTGCGGGGGGCGAAGAGTTGCAGAGGCTGAGTTGTCCGACCAGATTGGATTTGCCAAGCCGGAAGATCGTTTATTTGCGGGCCAGGTGGATGAGTTGGAGGCGTTCCGCCTGCGTGTAAATTGCCTGAATCGGCGCCGGGAGATCCGTCAGGCTCCGGCGAGGGGATTCTACGGCGGACGGGTGGATTTAATTCCGCACCAGATTTCTATTGCCGCCGAGGTGGCTGGCCGTATGGCTCCGCGCGTTTTGTTAGCTGACGAGGTTGGTCTCGGAAAAACAATCGAGGCGGCTCTTGTTTTGCATCGACTTCATGTCACTGGCAGAGCCGGTAGGATCCTGATAATGCTTCCGCAAGCGTTGCTGAATCAGTGGTTTGTGGAAATATACAGGCGCTTTCAAATGACCTTCAGTATCTTTGACGAGGAACGGTGTGCCTCGCTCGAGCAGGATGGCGCAAATCCTTTTCTCGACAGCCAATTGGTCATTTGTGCCTTGGACTTTCTTGTTTCCAATCCCAAGCGTGCATTGCAGGCGCGCGAGGCCGGTTGGGATGTTTTGGTTGTCGATGAGGCGCACCACCTTGAGTGGTCTCCTGCTGGAGCAGGGGCTGGATATACGCTGGTTGAATCGCTGGCCTCAGTGGTGCCGTCACTTCTGCTTCTGACCGCCACGCCACAGCAGCTTGGCATGGAAGGACACTTTGCCCGGCTACGTTTGCTTGATCCAGATCGCTACAACGACCTTGAGGTTTTTTTGAAGGAGTCTGAGCGGTATGAGGTTGTTGCCAAGGCGGTCGATGCCGTGTTGGCCGGCAAAAAAATCCCGGACAAAAAATTGATCGAGGGAACGCGCTTGGCTGGGCACTATTCCGATTTTTTGAAAGGTAACGCCGCCGCCAAGGATCGTGTGGTTGCTGGCTTGCTCGACGAGTTTGGCACAGGGCGCGTCATGTTTCGCAATACACGAGTAGCCTTGTCTGGATTTCCTAAACGAAAAGCGCGCCTTGTGACATTGGAGGCCGACAGCGATACGGATCAGGTTAAAATCGATTGGTTGGTTGGTCTCCTCAAGGAGCTTAAAAAACAAAAAGTCCTGTTGATTTGTCATTCACAGGAGTTGGCAGTCGAGGTGCATGAGCGCCTTCAGCGCACAATCAAAATGCCTGCCGCAGTATTTCACGAGGGCTTAACGCTCCTTCAGCGAGATAGGAATGCCGCGTACTTTGCTGAGGAGGATGGCGCTAGGTTGCTTGTTTGCTCCGAAATCGGGAGCGAGGGGCGAAATTTCCAGTTCGCGCACCATCTCGTTTTGTTTGATATTCCGCAAAATCCGGAGCTGCTTGAGCAGCGGATTGGGCGATTGGATCGCATAGGTCAGACATCGACGATTTATATCCACGTGCCGGTACTCAAGGGGTCGCGGGAGGAATTTCTAGCAAGGTGGTATCACGAGGGATTGGACGCTTTTCAGAAGTATCCGCATGGCGCCCCCGACCTCATGTCTAATTTTTTCGAACCTTTAGTGGCAGTATCTGATGCAAAGGATGAAAACGGATTTCAAACCCTCTTGGCACAAACCCTCACTGCCAACAAGAACATCTCCAAGCGCCTCCAGCGCGGCCACGACCGTCTACTCGAAATCCACTCCAGACGTCCCGAGTTGGCGCTTCCATTGATTGATACGATCCGTAAACAGGACAGCGATCCCGGGTTTGAGGAGTTCTTTATTCGGATGCTCGACCATTTGGGAGTGGAAGTGGAGGAACTAGGGAGTCGCTCTTATTTGTTCAGGACAGGCGCTTCACAAAATGCCTCTCTGCCTGGCCTCACTCCTGAGGGGGCGATGTTCACCTTCGAACGGGCTCGAGCCCTCTCGCGTGAAGATATCGGTTTTTTGACGCCAGACCATCCACTTGTCGAAGCCTCGCTGGATGCACTTCTGGGCATCGAAACGGGAAATTCCGTCTTCGGGGTATGGCGATCCGGCCAAACGAATGGAATTCTTCTAGAGGCCCACTTCGTCATTGAGTGCGTGGCCCCGCCGGGATTGCATGCCGATCGCTTTTTACCAGCGATGCCAGTACGTGTTGTCATTGATCAAAATCTAAACGATTGCGGGGACGATGACGCGTTTCGCAATGCCGAATTTGAAAAAGGGGATGTCTTCCGCCTGCTCGATACGCCGGTCTTTAAAAAGAAGCACCTGCCTGCAATGCTTGCCAAGGCAGTAGAAATCGCTGGGAAGCGGAAGGAATCAATCGTGCAAGCCGCAGCCACAAAGGCCAATGAGCAATTGAAGTCCGAGATCGAGCGTCTTGAAGACTTGCGGCGCATCAATACATCAATTCGCGAGGAGGAGATTACAGCCTTGCAGGAATTGAAAACCAGCCTGCTTGCGGTATTTGCATCAGCGAATGTCCGCACGGATGCTCTGAAGCTTGTGCTCCGCCTCGGGGACAAATAGAACCAAACGCATGCCGCTAGATATTCGCTATCGCCCGCGCCGCATGAGGCGCATGGATTCCTTGCGACGGCTGGTGCGTGAAACGGCGTTGCGTTCAGAGGACTTAATTTGGCCATTGTTTATTCAGGCAGAAGCGGGCGACATATCGATTGAATCGATGCCTGGAGTGTCACGACTGGGGAGTGCTTCTCTGCTCAGGGCATGCGAGTACGCCTTGGAGTTGGGGATTCCCGCCATAGCCCTTTTCCCATCGATCCCGGCTGTGCTAAAGGATGATTCAGGCACGCATGCCTTTGACGGGGCGAACTTGCTTTATTCGACAGTGGCTGAGGTGAAGCGTCGCTTTCCTGAGCTTTTAGTGATTACCGATGTGGCGCTCGATCCCTTTACCAGCCATGGACATGACGGACTTCTTTCTTCGAATGGGAAGTCTGTCGACAACGATACAACTGTGGAAGCATTGTGTCGATTGGCGGTTCTAGAGGCTGCTGCCGGGGCAGATATGGTGGCTCCTTCCGATATGATGGACGGTCGAGTCGGGGCGATTCGCTTGGCGCTGGATGCCTCCGGGTATCATGAAACTGCGATTCTCTCTTATGCGGCCAAGTTTTGCTCAGCCTACTACGGACCGTTCCGTGACGCTGTCGGTAGCAAGATCGGCAAGGACACAATCAGCAAAGCCACATACCAGATCGATCCCGCCAATTCCCGCGAGGCGGTGCGCGAGGCTCAACTCGATGTGGAAGAGGGCGCTGATATTGTGATGGTCAAGCCGGCAGGCCCATATCTTGATGTGATCCGTTCCGTTCGAGAGGCTGTTCCGGTGCCGGTTGCCGCCTATCAAGTGAGCGGGGAATTCGCCCAAATCCACGCCGCCTCGCGTCTGGGTTGGCTGGATTATGAGAGCGCCCGCGATGAATCGATTCAGTCAATCAAGCGTGCCGGGGCGGACATGATCCTAACGTATTTCGCTCCTGAAGTGGCGGCTTCTCTCCGATGACATTGGCCGTATTTCTGCGTTTGACGCTCATCTTCTTGATCGTTGCTGGTGGTGCTGCTGCCATTTCATTTCAGTGGGATCAACCGGTCCGCGAGCACATTATCGCATTGCAGGGGCCTCAATGGAGCAAATCTCCCGAGGGAAAAATGCATGGTATGATACGAAAATGGGGTGATTGGCCATGGATTATGGTCGCTGCATCACTCGGTATCGCATTGGCGAGATGGAGGGGGAACAAGCGCTGGACTCGTATTCTTCTCGCGGCGATGGTTGCCTCCACGCTGGCAGGGATGCTCGCCAACGCCTCACGCCTTACGACCGGTCGCACGCGTCCGCGAGAGAGCCCTAAAATCGAGCAGGGGTTTTACGGTCCTTATCATGAAGGTCGCTTATTAATTGGTGTGCCTGCCTATAATTCTTTCCCATCCGGCCATACCGCCACTGCGTTCGGATTTGCTGCAGTGGTTGTCTTTGCCTCGCCGGCCTGGGGGGCATTGGTTCTAGTGCCAGCAGCGCTGGTGGCGTGGTCTAGTATATTGATCGGAGCCCACCATCCCTCAGATGTCGCCATCTCTACTGTCCTCTCCTTTGCTGTGGGGTGGGGAATATGGCGGATTACAGTCCGCCGGTTTCCACTTCCTTGAACTCAGGTTCCGCTGCAATCCATGCAAGGGCCTCATCGTGTGATTGAATTGCGCCCTCGAGTTGGAGCGACTGCACAGCATCAAGGATCCTTTTGAATTGAGGGCCGGGGTGCCTGCCGGTGGCGATCAGATCTCGCCCTGTGATCAGTGGCTCCGGAATGAGTGGTGCGTTTGAAAATTCCACCTGCTTTTTACGCAGGAACTCGAGGTTGTCCAAAAGGCCATGTGAACCGAGGCAATCCACACGGTGGAGTTCCAGTTCGTCCTCGATAGTTGATCGGGCGAGGAAACGTTTTAGCGTGGCCACGCGCATATTTTTCACATCCTTGAATGACATGTGGTTTTTTACGCAGGTCACCGTCTGCTCGGTTTCGGCATTGGAAAACCGAAGTCGGTGGAAGATAGAGGTGGTCATCGCCGCACTTACGCTTTCGTGTCCATTAAAGCGAATGCGCCCGGTGTCGTCTCGCCGGAAAGTGGAAGGCTTGCCTATGTCGTGGAAGAGAACAGAAAAAACCAACGGGACCGAGACATGATCCGGGAGCATGGATAGCATGAGGCGGGTATGAACGAAGACATCGCCCTCCGGGTGGAAGTCCGGAGGTTGTTCGCAGCCCTTCATTGCAGAGACTTCCGGCAGGAGAATTGCAAGAAGACCGCTTTCATCAAGCAGGTCGAACCCACGCACACGGTTCGGGTGTGTAAATATTTTCACCAGTTCATCACGGATTCGCTCCGCGCTGACATCCGTGATTTCAGATGATTTCGTTAAAAGAGCATTGAAAGTGTCCTTCTCAATATTGAATCCGAGAGATGCAGCAAAGCGCACGCACCGAAGGAGGCGGAGCTTGTCCTCCGAAAAGCGGGCCACTGGATCTCCGATGCAACGCAGGATACCCGCACGGAGATCCCTTTCGCCGCCCACAAAATCCAAGATGCGGTGGTTAATCGGATCAAAAAACAATCCATTTACCGTAAAGTCACGACGCTTGGCGTCCCCCTCGGCATCGGTAAATGTAACCGATTCCGGATGACGGCCGTCCCTATAAGTGCCATCCGAACGGAATGTGGCTACTTGGAATTCCATTCCTCCCTCCAGCACAACGACCACCCCAAAGTGAGCCCCTACAGCTACAGTGCGTGGGAAGAGTCTTTGGACCTGCTCAGGCCGCGCACTTGTGGCGATATCAATGTCGTGGGCCTCTTTACCAAGCAGCATGTCACGGACGCATCCGCCCGCAAAAAACGACTCGTGGCCCGCATCCCGCAGCATGGTAACCAGTCGGGTGGCGGTTGTTTCCATGCGCTATCTCAGAGCAGCCCAAACACGATGGACATCGTCATGGTCCTCAAGGGCCTGAAGGAATTCGCCAACTTCGGAGCGTTGTTCATCTGTGAGGTCGGGAAATTGTTTTGCGATATGGCCGAGCTCGCAAGTCACAACCGTCCATCCGTTCGCCGCAAGCCACTTCGAGACTGTGGCCGTAGTCGTGCGGTCGGTAAGAAATTTTACTCCCTTTGCTCCTGCCGGGATGTCTTCGCTCTCGTCCTCGCTGAGTTCCAAAAAATCGTTTGCGCCCGCCTCAATGGCGGCGGCTTCCGCATCTAGCGAGGCGTCAGTATGGTGCGCCTCGACGATTCCGACATGGTCGAATAAGAACTTGTTGCTGCCAGCAGTGCCGAGTTGGCCTTTCTTGAAGAGGACACGCATTTCAGGTGCAGTGCGGTTCAAATTATCCGTAAGGGCCTCAACGATCACTGGCACCTTGTGGGGCGTGTAGCCCTCGAACACGAGATGCTCGAGGGTAAGTTTTTCATCCCCGATCCCAGCGCCTTTTTTGATCGCGCGTTCGATGACATCGCGAGTAACCGAGGATTTACGGGCCTTTTCCACGGCCGCATGGAGCCGTGCATTGCCTTCGATATCATGGCCGCCGGTTTTGGCGGCAACCATGATTTCCTTCACAAGCTTGCCCACGGCCTGCCCTTTTTTGAGGTTGGCCACTTCGCGTTTGGCATGGAGCCATTGTCTACCCATATAAAAATAGATTATGTACGCGCCTTGGCCTACTCAAGGTAGTTCCTCTCGCGAATTCATTCCCGATATGAGGGCATCGAATTCCTCCCGTTGGCGGATGTATTCGATCTCCTGCCGAGCGCCGTTAAAGACAAAAAATGCAATCAGTAGCAGCATGGGGTTCCAGTAAAATCCGCTTATTGCAAAAAGGACAGCCATCACCTGTCCCGTTCGGGCGGCGATCCGGCTCGCGGTGGTGAAAGGAAGAGCAAAGCCAAGCAGCGATCGAAGTACACGCCCGCCATCCATCGGAAAGGCCGGGATTAGGTTGAACATCACTAAGGCAATATTGATTGTCATGAGGTTCTGCGCAACAGACCGCCAAGCTTCAGGAGAGGCAATGAGCAACCCTCCGGTGGCAGACAGAACAGCGGCAAGCCCGCCAGCGATTGCCACATTCACCGCAGGGCCGGCAAGGGCGATGACAAGCTCTTGAGAGGGTTTTTCCGGCATTCGCTCCATGCGGGCGACTCCGCCAATGGGAAGGAGGGTAATATCCGGCGTTCGGATGCCGAATCGTTTTCCCGCCAAGGCATGCCCGAATTCATGGAGGACCACGCAGAAAAAGAGCAGGAGAATAAATAAAACTGACTCCCCAGCAGCAATGGGTCCGTCATCTCGCCAGCTCAAGAATCCAAAAATAACCGGAAGCAGGACAAATGAGAGGTGAATCCTCACATCGATACCTGTAATGCGTGCAATGCGATACGACCATTTCATAAAAAGTGATTTCGTCACGGGCTCTTCCCCGATAAACACATGGGTTCTCGAATGGAATGTTTGCTCCGTTCGCATCAATTACACTTCAATCAATAAAAAAGAAAATGTCATTTGCCGCTCCCAAAGTTCTTGTAGCCGATCCTGTTTCCCAGCGTGGCGTCGAAGAGCTCTCCGCCAATGGAACGCTCGAGGTCGTCGTTAATACCGGCCTGCCTGAAGCAGAACTCATCAAAATCATTCCCGATTTTTCAGCTCTTGTCGTTCGTAGCCAAACCAAGGTCACGGCTGCAGTGCTTGAAGCGGCAACGAACCTCAAGGTTGTCGGGCGCGCCGGGGTCGGGGTGGATAATGTCGATGTCGATGCCGCCACGCGCCAAGGGGTGATAGTCATGAATACGCCCGGAGGCAATACAGTCTCCACCGCCGAGCATGCGTTTTCCCTCTTAATGAGCATCGCCCGCAATATCCCACAAGCCGATGCCAGCATGAAGGCAGGGCGGTGGGACCGGAAAAAATTCGAAGGGATCGAGCTTTACAATAAAACCCTTGGCATTTTGGGCATGGGCCGCATTGGCACAGAGTTGGCGCGACGCGCGATGGCATTCGGGATGCGTGTGCTCGCTTATGACCCCTATCTCTCCACAAGCCGAGCCCGCAGCTTGCAGGTCGAATTGGTTGAGGATATCGACACACTCTTGCCGCAAGCCGACTTCATCAGCATGCACATGCCGCTGACCGACGAGACGCGCCACATGCTCGACACCCGGCGGCTTGCGCTGTGCAAAAAAGATGTCCGCATTGTGAACTGCGCCCGTGGCGGATTGGTGGATGAATCAGCGCTGTACGACGCGCTAAAGTCAGGGCACGTGGGGGCGGCCGCGCTCGACGTTTACGAGGTTGAGCCGCCGCCGGCGGAA